>JACMJD010000534.1 GCA_014380825.1 Phycisphaerae bacterium
CGACGAAGATCGCGATGGCGGTCGCGGCGAGCATGCCGGTGATCACGGTGGTGCCGATGCTCTGGCGCGAAATCGCGCCCGAACCGGCGGCGGTCCAAAGCGGCACGCAGCCGAGGATGAACGCGAAGCTCGTCATCAGGATCGGACGCAGGCGCAGGCGCGCCGCCTCGATGGCGGCCTCGACGGGGCCCTTGCCGTGCTCGTCCTCCTGCTGCTTGGCGAACTCGACGATCAGCACGGCGTTCTTCGCGCTGAGCCCCGCGAGCACGATGAAGCCGATCTGTGTGAAGATGTTGTTGTCCATCCCGCGCAGCCACACGCCGCTGATGCCGGCGAGCAAGCACATCGGCACGATCAGGATGATCGCGGTCGACAGCGCGAAGCTTTCGTACTCGGCCGAGTGCGTCAGCCAGACGAACAGCACGCACAGCGGGAAGATCAAGAGCGCCGTGTTGCCGGCGAGCTTCTCCTGATAGGCAAGCTCGGTCCATTCGAACGTGTAGCCCTGCGGCAGCGTGTCGGTGGCGATTTTCTCCATCGTGTCGATCGCGGTTCCGGTGCTCACGCCGGGCGCAGCGCCGCCGTTGATCTCGGCCGTGCGATACTGGTTGTAGCGACTGATCCGATCCGGCCCGGCGATCTGCTTCACATCCAGCACCGCACCCAGCGGCACCATCTGGCCGGACTGGTTCCGCGTCTGAAGCGCGCGAATGTCTTCCGGCCGTGCGCGGAACGGTGCTTCGGCTTGCGCGACAACGCGATACGTTCGTCCCAGGAAATTGAAATCGTTCACGTACAGGCTACCGAGATAGACCTGAAGCGTCTGGAAAACATCGTTGACGTTCACGTCCTGCTTCTTCACCTGCGTACGATCAACGTTCACATACAACTGCGGCACGTTCGCGCGGAAGAACGAAACCATCTGCGGCGAAAAGATGTCTGTCCGTTTCTGCGCGGCGGCGATGACGGATTCGGTTACAGCCTGAAGTTCCTGCGGCGTGCCGTTCGCGAAGCGATCTTCAATCTGCATCTTGAATCCACCGGCAGTGCCAATCCCGCGCACAGGCGGCGGCGGGATCACGAACGCGACACCTTCCTGAATCTGCGAATACGCCGCCATCAGCTTGCCCAGAACGGCTTGCGACGATTTCTCCGGGTGACCGACGCGCTCCTCGAACGGTTCCAGCACGATAAACATCGACCCGGCGCTGGATTGGTTTGTACCGACCAAAAATGAATAGCCGGTGATCGCGAACGTGTCCTTCACGCCCGGCGTGTCATTGGCGATCTTGATGATGCGCTTCATGATCGCATCAGTGCGATCCACCGATGCAGCGTCGGGCATCTGAAGGATCGCGATCATGTAGCCGGTGTCCTGGTTCGGAATAAATCCGGTCGGCACGGCCTTGAATCCTCGGCTGGTCAGGAAGAGCAGCCCGACGTACAGCAGCAGCACGACCGCGCTGAACCGAATCGCGCGTTTGAGTATCGCGACATAGCCGGCGGTGGCGGCGCCCAGCGTCTTGTTGAATAGTTTGAAAAACCAGCCGAGCGTGACATCGAGCACGACTTGCAACCAGTCGCGCCGCACGCCGTGCCGCGGCTTGAGCAGCAGCGCCGCCATCGCCGGGCTGAGCGTCAGCGAATTGAACGCCGACAGCAGCGTCGCCACCGCGATCGTTAATGCGAACTGCCGGTAGAACTGCCCCGTGATGCCGCTGATAAACGCGACCGGAATGAACACGGCCGACAAGCCGAAGGCGATCGCGATAACCGCGCCGGTGACTTCGGTCATCGCTTTGTGCGCCGCTTCGCGCGGGCTGAGCCCGTGCTCGATCCAGCGTTCCACGTTTTCCACCACGACGATCGCATCATCCACCACAATGCCGATCGCCAGCACCAGACCGAACAGCGTCAGCGTGTTGATCGAAAATCCGAGCAGCCACATCACCGCAAATGTTCCGATGATCGAAACCGGAATGGCCAGCAGCGGGATGATCGTCGCGCGCCAGCTTTGCAGGAATACGAGCACGACGATGACGACCAGGAGCACCGCTTCGAACAGCGTCCGCACGACGTCGACCACGCTCTCGCGCACGAACACAGTGGTGTCGTACGGAATCTTGTACTCCAGCCCTGGCGGAAAGTTCTGCTTCAGCTCTTCCATCCGCACGCGCACGGCGTCGGCGGTCGCGATCGCGTTCGTGCCGGGAAGCTGGAAGATCGGGATGGCCACCGCGTCCTGGCCGTTCAGATACGCGCTGACGCTGTAGTCGGCCGCGCCCAGCTCGACCCGCGCGATGTCTTTTACGCGCGTGATGCGGCCATCTTCGCCGGTCTTGATGATGATCTCTTCAAACTGATCCGGCGACGTGAGCCGTCCCAGCGCGTTGACGGTGAGCTGGAAATCGTTCTTCCCCACCGCCACCGGCCGCGCGCCGACAACACCGGCGGCCACCTGGACGTTCTGTTCGCCGATCGCTTGCATGACATCGCCCGCGGTGAGATTGCGCGCGGCCAGCTTCATCGGATCGAGCCACAGGCGCATCGAATAATCGCGCGCCCCGAACAGGAAGATGTCGCCCACGCCCGGCAGACGCGCCAGCTCATCGCGCACCTGCAGCAGCGCGTAGTTGCTGATGTACAGCGGATCGTACCGACCGTCCGGCGAGTACAACTGCACGACCAGCGTGATGTCCGGCGAGCTCTTCTTCACCGTCACGCCGGACTGACGAACCGTATCCGGCAACTGCGGCTCGGCAATGGCCACGCGGTTCTGAACTTGAACCTGCGCGTTGTCCAGGTTCGTGCCAAGCTTGAACGTCACGGTCAGGCGCATCGCGCCGTCGTTCGTACTCTGGCTCGACATGTACAGCATGTTTTCCACGCCGTTGATCTGCTGCTCGATCGGCGTGGCCACGGTGTCGGCAACCACCTGCGCGTTGGCGCCGGGATAGCTCGCCGTCACCACCACCGTGGGCGGCGCGATTTCCGGATACTGTGCCACCGGCAGCGTGAAGATCGACAGCCCGCCGACGATCAGCAACACCAGCGACAGCACGATCGCGAAGACCGGGCGATTGATGAAAAAGTGTGCGAAATTCATGGGCGAGAATCCGTGACGGTCTTAGTTCGGAGCGGTAGTCGGCGCGGCGGTTGAAGCGTTGGTTGGACGCGTCGTCGGCGGAAGCTGCTGCGTCGCGGGCGAACCCGGCGCGGTGAGCGAGATGTTGGCGTCAAACGCCACTTCCGTCGGCGTGACCTTCGTTCCCTGCCGCGCGCGTTGTCGGCCGTTGATGATGACGCGGTCGTTTTCGGTCACGCCTTCTTCAATCGCGCGAGCGCCATCGAACAACGCGCCAAGTTTGACCAGCCGGTATTGCACAATGTCATCCGGGCCGGCGACGAGCAGGAATTTCTGGTTCTGGTCCGTCCCGACGGCCGCATCCGGAACCAGCAGCGTTTTGTACCGCCCGCTGCCCGGAATCCGCACCCGCGCGAACATGCCCGCCAGCAGATAGTTATCTGAGTTGTCGAACACGCCGCGCGCTCTGAGCGTTCCGGTGGCCGGATCGATCCGGTTGTCGACGAAATCCACCATGCCCTGGTGCGGAAATCCCGTTTCGTTCGAGAGCCCCAGAAAACAGGGGATGGCCGAGTCGCGGGCGCTGACGCGTTTCTTTTCGGATGCGAGCTTCTGATACTTCAGCACGGATCGTTCATCCGCTTCGATGTAGCAGTAGATCGGATCGGTCGAGGTGATCGTCGTCAGCAGCGTTGTGTTCCCGGTCCCACCGTTGACGAGATTTCCGGGCGTGACGTTCTTCCGGCTGATGCGTCCGGAGATCGGCGCGGTCACTTTGCACCAATCAACATTGAGCTGCATCTCGCGCACATCCGCCTGCGCCGAAGCGACGGCGGCTTCGCCTTCCTTCATGCGCTGCCGAGCGTTTTCCAATTCCAGTTCTGATGCGACGCCGGACGAACGAATGCCTTCCAGTCGCTTAAATTCGTTTTCTGAATACGCCTGCTGCGCCTGCGCGCGCTGCACATCCGCCTGCGCTTTGGCGAGCTGCGCTTCGAAGGGGCGAGCGTCGATCACGAAGAGCACATCGCCCGCCTTTACCACGCCGCCTTCATGGAAGTCAGCGCGCTCGATGTATCCGCTGACGCGTGCGCGCACTTCGACACTCTCGACCGGATCAAGCCGGCCGGTGTATTCGTCCCATTCGATCACTTCTCGGAAGATTGGTTTTGCGACGGTCACCGCCGGTGGAGGCGGCGGGGCTGCGACGACTTCCTTCTTGCATCCAGCCGCGGCCAGCAGCGTTATCGCCAGCAATGCGAAACCGAAGACGCCCGTGCGTCCCCCAAGACGATTCTCGATCATAAATTCCTTCCGTCCCAACGGGTCGCACCTATCGGTGCGCAGCGGTCTGTGCGCGGCAGCCGAACAGGTTCTCGGTTTTGATAATTTCAGCGACGGCCGGCGGCACCATGTCTTCCCAGGTCGGATCCTGCTTCATGATTCGATCCAGCACATCGGGTGTATGAATCGACAACAAGGATTCATCGTAGCCCCGGATCGGGACGATTTTCTCGATGTCCAAAAGTAAGGCCCGTAAATGGTGCCAAGGCGGGGAAACCGGACCCTGAAACGCCGAGTGAATTTCACCGGTTTTCGGGTCGCGCGTGGGGTAGACGTACATCTTCACATTTCGTTTGAACAACCGCCCCGCCGACTCCAGCACGCCGCCGGGGAGGTCCGCGTAATATCGCTCGTCGGCGATTTGACCGACGGTCGGCAGTCCGACGGCCAGGCCGATCAACTGGTCTGTGTACGCGGACAAATATTCCGCGAGTTGATAATACGGCTCGAAGCGCGAGATGAGGACATCAATGCCGAGCGAGCGAAGAATGTCGGCCTGCGCGAGGAAGTCAACGTGGCTGACTTGCCGATCCGACGTCAGGCTTCGCAGCGTCATCTCTGCCAGCGCAAGCGGCTCTTTATCGCGAACACTCGGTTCCTGCTTGAATTGCTTCAGCGCGCTCTGCAATAGATCGAGCGTAAGCTTTGTTGGCGGACGAAAACTGCCGCGCTCAACCAGGATCGGTCGCTTGTACAGCACCTCCGACGGCTGAACCGTATCGCCCGCTGCGGTAAACATCGCCGCATCGGTGAGGCCGCGCTCCACGAGCTGCAGGCTCATCAGCCGATTGTCCACCCCGACAAACGCGGGGCCGGAGAACTTGATCATGTCGATCTCGACGCGTTCGCGCGAGAGATCGTCCATGAGAATTCCGATCAACTCCTGCGGATCTTCCCGATGCACGAACGCGCCGTAGATCAGGTTCACGCCAAGAATCCCCAGCGCATCCTGCTCGCGCGTGGTACTGGTATCGCGCAGTTGCACGTGAATGATGATCTGCGAGGGCGCTTCGTGCGGCTGAGCCTGAAACCGCACGCCCAGCCAGCCACGGCCGGTCCCTTCCTTGCCGTATGCGCGCGTCGCGACGGTGTCGGCGAAACTGAAAAATCGCTTCGTGTCGCCGCGCGCCTCTTTCAGGCGGTCGTTCAACAGCACAAACTCCTGCTCGAGCATCGCCTCCAGTCGCTGCCGGCTGACGTATCGCGAGGTCTGTCCGTAAAGCTGATCGCTCACGGACATGTCGTACGCGGAGATGGTCTTGGCGACCGTTCCCGCCGCCCCACCGACGAGGAAAAACCACCGCGCCACTTCCTGCCCGCCGCCGATCTCGGCGAAGGTGCCGTAGGTCGACGCATCGAGATTAATCGCCAGCGCCTTCTGCCGAGTGTTTGCGGTGGATTCATCCGTCATCGTGAGCCAGAGCCATAAGCGTAGGAACGGGACAACAGAAGGCAAATTTCGAACTGGTTCAGAGCCCACGCCGGGGCAGAGCGTACTCGCGCCGCCCCGGATTGGATTTTAGCAATTCAGTCTTCCGAAGAAGAATCGCCGGGCAAGGA
>JACMJD010000535.1 GCA_014380825.1 Phycisphaerae bacterium
GACGGACGAGGAGCTGACCGAGGGCCACACTCTTCCGAAGTGGCCGGCGTTTCGGGAGAGTTCGCCGTATGCCAGATCGGTTCCGACGATCGCGAAGCCGGCGGATGTACCGGAGAAGCAGTGGCCAGCGGTCCTGTCGAGGCTCAGGCACGCTGCATCGACGCGGGTCAACGTCGCAGATGTGCCCGGGCTGAACGAAGCCGTTACAGCAGAGTTAATCAATCGCTTTGTAGGCGCCACCAACCGACAGCTCTGGACCGCCAACTCGGATGTGGTCATCGAGCGTTTTGTGCAGTTCGTTGATCAGGCAAACGTCGCTTCAGCGGTCGATGATCGGCTGGCGCGATTCGAGCTGTATCAGCTTCAACTCCGCACGCTCGATTTTCACATCTTCAATCTGTCCGACGAGTGGAAGGTCGAATCAGGCGATGCGTCAATCGCAGCGAAAACGGTGAAATATCGATTCGACGAATCGAATCCCCAGCCGATCGTGCTGCGATGCGAATTCGATTTCCCCGCCGACGCAAAGCTCTGGCATAAACTGATGCTGTCGATCCGGCCGGACGATTCGTGGCATCGAATCGACGCGACGCTGGACATTGGCGGATCGCGGTGGGCATCGCAGAAGACAACGTATCTCGCCCAGCACCGGCCGATCAGTCTGATGTTTCAGCCGCCGACGTTTGACGACACGACGCTTCAGCCGCGGATGTGGATTCCGATGAAGCGGGGCGATCGCGTCGAGGCGAACAGCAATCGCGCGGTGCTGCGGATCATCCTCTCACCAAGCGACACCCCTCGCGCCGTGTTCGGCAAAGTGATGCGAAACTTCCAGCGCGCCTTCGACTTCGGCCCTTTCTGGATGTACGTGCGCAACAGTCTGCTGCTGGTCGCGCTGACGACGATCGGCACACTGTTCAGCAGCGCGTTCGTCGCCTACGCGTTCGCGCGATTGCATTGGCCGGGACGATCGTTCGCCATGCTTCTTTTGCTGTCGACGATGATGCTGCCGGCGCAGGTGACGATGATCCCGTCGTTCGTCATTTGGAAATCGCTCGGCTGGTACAACACGCTGAATCCCATGTGGGTGCCGGCGTTCTTCGGCGGGGCGTTTTTCATTTTCCTGATGACGCAGCAGATGAAAACCCTGCCGCGCGAGCTGGAGGAATCCAGCCGCATCGACGGGCTCAACGCGGTGCAGACGTGGTATTACATCATCCTCCCGCAGGTGAAACCGACGGCCGCCGCGATCGCGATCATGACGTTTATGTGGTCGTGGAACGAATTCATGGGCCCGCTCATCTACCTGCGCGATCAATCCAAGTTCCCCCTGAGCCTGGGCCTGTTCGTCATGCGTTTGGAAAACTTCGGCGACTGGACCATGATCATGGCCGCCAACACGCTGATGACGCTGCCGGTGATCATCATCTTCTTCCTGTGCCAGCGGTATTTCATCCAGGGCATTTCGATGAGCGGGATGAAGGGATAGCAATTTCGTTTGACACATAGGCAAATGACTAAGTATATTCTTGAGTCATGGCTCGCCAACGCGCTGACACGGATGTTTTTCACGCGATCGCCGATCCGACTCGTCGGCGGATGCTGGAGATGCTGCGGGATGAACAGATTCCCGCCACGCAACTCGCCCGGGCGTTTCGCATCTCGCAGCCGTCCGTCTCGCAGCACCTGCGCGTGCTGCGCGGCGCGGGGTTGGTTCGCGCGCGACGAATCGGTCGCAGCCGCGTCTACCAGATTCGGCCGCGGCAGCTTCGCATGGTGGTGGATTGGGTCGCGTACTTCGATAAATTCTGGGATGAGAAGCTCGACGCGCTGGGCAAGTATCTCAAACGGAAGCATCCAAAATGAGCAAATCGCTGACCAAAACGGCGCATTACGACCTCCCGCCCGAGCACGTGTGGACCGCGCTCACCGATCCGCGCGCGCTGGCGGAGTGGTTGATGCCGAACAACTTCACGCCTGTCGTCGGGCACAAGTTTCGATTTGAAGTCGATCCAATGCCTGGCTGCGATCATCGCAACGATTGCGAAGTGCTGGTCGTCGATCCGCCGCGAAAGCTTGTGTATTCCTGGATGCCGGTGCGCAAGAAACCGCTTCCGCCGGGCATGCAGCCGTCGATCGTTACGTGGACGCTCACGCCGGAGAGCGGCGGCACGCGTCTCGATCTGCTGCACGAAGGACTGGAAGTTTACCCTTGGTGGCAGCGCGCGATGCTGCGTTTCGGCTGGGGAACGATGGTCAAGCGCTGGATCCCGAAAGTCGCGCGGCACCTGGATGCATCCGGCGCGTGGACGCCCGGCGCGATGCCGCTCGAAAAGCGTTGTTACAAAACAAAGACTTTGTCACCAACGGAGCTTACGTATTAATAGGTTCAATCACTCTCTCGGGAGGAGACATAATGAAAAGTTGGAAGCGGTTCGTCAGCGTTGCACTCTGCGCCGGTGTGCTGTTTGTCGGTCATGCGATGTCGCAGGACAAGCCCGCGCCGGGTGAACCGGGCGGCGACATGCCCGACATGCAGACGATGATGAAGAAGTGGCTTGCCACGGTGAAGCCGAATGCGAATCACAAGTGGCTGGAGCAGTTCGCCGGCAAGTGGAACACGACCACGAAGATGTGGATGGGTGGCCCGGACGCGCCGCCCACTGAAACCAAAGGCACCGCCGAGATGAAGATGGTGCTGGATGGGCGATATCTTCAGCAGGAAGCGAAGGGCGAGATGCTGATGCCCGACGCGACCGGACAGATGAAGCCGGTGCAGTACAGCGGCATGGGCCTGACCGGTTACGACAACTATCGCCACATCTACGTCGGCCACTGGCAGGACAATCTTTCCACCGCGATGCACGTATTCAGCGGCCAACGCGATCCGGCCGGCAAGGTGCTTACGATGTATGGCCAGATGGATGAGCCGATGCTCGACATGATCGCGCGGCACGTGAAATACGTGACGACGATCGACAGCGACAAGAAGTTCACCTTCGCGGTCTACGACCTGGCCGCCGGGGATAATCACAAGGCGCTGGAGATCGTGTACGAGCGACAATGAACGCGCGCATCATCGAGTCGCGCGCGATTTGTGTTTTGGGTGGAGTGGTGAACGCGCGATACACTGCTCAGGATGGGGCACATGCGACACATCGTTGCGGCGTTCGTTCTACTCGTCTTCGCGTTCGGCTCGCTCACTCGGGCCGAAGAACTCAAGCAGCGGCAGGCGACGATCAAGGGCATGGTGGTTCGCCAGGTCGGCAACGGGAAATACACCGGCCTGGCCGTCGGGATCGTCGCGACGGCGGGGAAGGAAGCCAAGAACGGCCAAGTCACGATCGAAGGAAAGATCGGCGACGAAATGAAATCCGCGCTCACCGAGGCGGAGAAATATGTCCGCGTGAATCACGCCGACCTGGGCAACGCGCAGATCACGATCAGCTTCGAAGAGCGTTATCACCCCAAGGATGGTGGCTCGGCCGGCACTGCATTTTCCGTGCTGCTGCGATCGCTGGTCGAAGGGTTTGAGATCGATTCCGCCGCCGCGATCACCGGCGATATCGCGGTGAACGGCAAAGTGATGCCGATCGGCGGCGTGACCGCGAAGCTGCGCGGCGTGATGGACGACGGCTGCACCATCGCTGTCATCCCGGCTGACAACATTCCGGCAGTCAGCGACCTGCTCGTGCGCGGCAGCGAGATGATGGAAATCCTGCGCGGCTTGCAGGTCTTCAGCGTAGCGAAAGTCGACGACGCGGTCGCGATCACGCGATCGGATCGCGCCGACAAGCTGAAGGAAGCGATCAAGCTGTACGGTGAGTTGCAGAAAGACATGTCGCGCGGAGTGACCGCGCTCAAGACGCCGGCCGCGCAGCAAAAGCTCGGCACGATTCTCGACCTGGCGCCGAATCACGTGAGCGCGAGATACGCGCTGGACATCGCCAAGGGCAACGGCCCGCGCACGCTGACGCGCAACGCGTCGGTCGTCGAGATCTTCGCAGCGGCCTATCCGTTCTGGGAGGTCGTGACCGACAAGAACAAGAAGGACATCACCCGCGCCGAGCTGCCCGTGGAAACCATCAAGTCGATGAAGGCGGACCTGAATTCGATCAAGCGCGTCACGCATCCGGACGTCGAGGGCCTGCGTAAGTCGATGCTCGTGTGGATCGACACGATCGACACGATCCTCTCGTCCGCCGGCAAGCAGGTGACCGAGCGCGATGTGAAGATCGTCGATCAGCGGCGTGATGCACTGGTGAAAGAATTGAAGCGGCTGAACAGCGATGAAGCGCTGGTCGCAAAGATGATGCGCGAGGGATATTGATTTCGTGGCATGGGCGTCCCGCCCGTGCGTCGGTCGCTCAAGCGACGAATGCACGGGCGAGGCGCCCATGCCACGTTGCTGCAACTTCCTCTCTCCGCTCGCATGCAATCTCGGACGCTGTAACTCTGCCCGGGGAGATTTCATGCGATTTGGCCTACTTTCCGCCCTCGTTCTGTGCCTCACACATCTGGCGATCGCGCAGCCGCTGCTGCTCGTGCTCAACAAGGTCGACAACGAGCTGGCGATCATCGATCCGGACGCGATGAAGATCCTGGCGAAGATCGAGACCGGTGTCGGGCCGCACGAGGTGTGCGTCACCAGCGATGGCAAGCTCGCGATCGTCGCGAACTACGGCACGGCGCAAGTGGTCGGTAAATCGCTTTCAGTGATCGACCTGGCGACGCGAAAAGTGTTGCGCGTCGTCGACACCTCGCCTCTGAAGCGTCCGCACGGGTTGGCCGAGGCGGATGGGAAGGTGTGGTTCACGTCCGAGACCAGCGCCGCCGTCGGTCGATACGACCCGGCGACCGACAAGGTCGACGCGATCATCGGCACCGGGCAGGGGCTCTCGCACATGGTCGTGCGCGACGCCAAGAGCGGCAAACTCTTCACCGCGAACATCATGAACGGTTCGGTGACGATGCTGGAAACGAAAGGCCCGCATCCGAAGCCCGTGCAGATTGCGGTACACAAGGAGCCCGAAGCGATCGCGATCTCCCCGGACGGCGGTTCGGTGTGGGTTGGCCATCGCAAGGGCGGCGATATCGTGGTGATCGATACGAAGACCAGGCAGGCGACGCAAACGATCGAGTGCGGCGGCGTGCCGATCCGCTTGGCGTTCACGCCTGACGGCAAGCGCGTGCTCGCCTCCGAAGCCGAAGGCGGCTACGTGGTCGCGTTCGACGCGACGACGTTCAAAGAGACGGGTCGAGTTTCCGTCGGTAACACGCCGGTCGGAATTCTCGCCACGCCCGACAGCAAACGCGCCTTCGTCGCGGTGACTGGGGAAGGCAAAGTTGCGTGCGTCGATCTGGAAACGATGAAGGTGACGAGTTCGTTGGAGACGGGCAACCAACCCGATGGTGTGGCGTGGGTTGAGGGGAAATAAAAGGCGGATCGAATGAGCGAAGGGCGCGAAGGAGTTGAGAGAAGGAATAGAAAGAGAGCAATACAGAAAAGCACTGTCATCCAGAGCGGTACTCCGCGAAGGATCTAGCCTGACGCGTGGAGCCAGATCCTTCGCCGGGTACCGCTCTGGATGACACCGCCTCCTTCGCGACCGTATTTGTTCCTTCGAGTACGATCGATTTCATGCATCCGCTCACGCGCGACCAGGAAGCCGATCGGATCCTTACCGTCTACGGCAACGATCTGCCCGGCATCATGACGATGCTCGAGCGGCAGTTTGTGGTGTTGCACAACCGCGCGCAGGTGTTGCTCACGCTGTGCGGCATCGTGATCAGCACAACCGGGTTCTCAGGGCGCATCATCGCCGGTACGAATCCGCTGGCGCAGTTTCTGATTATCGGTGGGGTCGGGTTGGTGCTGCTGTCCGCCGTCATCGTGGCGTGGGGCGTGCTGCATCTGTATTGGCTGACGATGCAGACCGGCCAGGACACGCGAAGCTGGCTGCTCAATTCACTGCGATATCGCGACAAGAAAACTCAGTCGTACCGCGTGGGGCTCGTCGTGATGCTGATCGGCCTGGCGTTGTACGTTGGGGCGATCGCGGTAATGCTTCTGTACCCGCACGAAGGCGGCCTGCCGGCGCGGTAAAGCGACGCGTGCACAGATGAAGTGTCTGGCGGAGATCAGTTGCGTCGGCGAAGCAGCGTCAGCGCGCCGAATGCTCCAAGCCCGAGGATCGAAGGCTCCGGTACAACGCCACCACCCGCCGGGACGGTGACGAACCCGATTTGTCCGATGGGTTGTCCAGCGAGCGGCGCCAGGTTGTGCGTGTCTTCGGAAGTAAAATTGTCAACGCCGGTGCCACTGAAGTTCGACACGATGGCCCCGCCGACGAAGGTAGTATTGGTCGTCAGTGACGAGCCGGTGTAGGTGAAGGTGACGTTGGGGAGAACCGGGTCGTCGCTGGGCGCTGTGCCAAACCCGTTCACTCCGAGCAACTGGGTGGCGACCGTGAATAGCGGCGGTGCGGTCGCACTCACAAATCCCGGAATATCATAAATCGTGACAAAATCGCCCGAATCCAAGCGTTCGAAGGCTTGTCCCGACACCTGTGCGGTGTTGAAAACCAAGGCGTAGTTGAACGTCGTATTGGTTGCAGGCCCAGGGGCTGTATTGCTGAATACGGGCACGAACGAGGCGTTCGCGGCCCCGGACATAAGTAAGATCGACAGCCCCGCCCATTTGGTGTTTTTCACAGAACCTCGCATCAAATCCCTCCAGGAATCAAGATCACGCCCACGCGAACGTGCCGCGGAGCAGCATGTCTCCAGAGGGAAAGTTATGGGACGCGGGGCGATGCTGGGAACGGTGAAAATCGGGGAGGCTCACCGCCTGCAACCGATCGATGAAGCCGTTGGAATATTCGAGGTTACGTCTTATTGCTGTGATGCGCGGGTCACGCAACCTCTTCGATCCGGGCCGGCAGAACGGTCAGGCTGACGACGTTCGTCGGGCAGACCTCCACGCATTCGCCGTCCAAGTCGCATTTGTTGAGCTGGGTCAGGTCGATCATCGCCTTGCCGTCGACCATGCGCAGCACGCCCTTATCGCAATGGGCAACGCAGACATCGCAGCCGATGCAGTCGCGGACGTCGATCGACAGCGTGGCGTTGAGCTGCACCTTGCTGCGATGATCGTCCTTGCTGAATCGCCCGATCGTGCTGACGGTGTCGCGATTCACGTGCTGCTCGAAGCCGGCCTCGAATTCGCCGAACGTCGCGTGGCTCTTTACTTCCACCGGCCCAGGGCGGCGCATGCGATAGACGGGCTGCTGGCAACTGTCGCACAGTTGCAGGCTCTCGAGCTTCTCGAGATATGCGATTGCGGTGCTGACGACGGTGGCGTGTGACCATGTCAGCGGGCTGACGCTGAGCGGCGCGTTCGTGTACGGATTCACCTGTTCCGCGAGCACGCCGCTTTCGAGCGCGTGTGATGCGGTCCATTCGAAGATCGGCAGCGCGAGCTTCAGCTCGGCCGCGGTTGTGGCGCGCGTAATGTAATAGTCTGCAAGCCACAGCGTGCAGATGAACCACGGGTTGCCTGGAATACTGGCGATGTCATTGCTGACGCGATGGTAGTAATCGTTCTCGTACCGCGCCACCCCGCCAACGCGCGATTTCACCCACAGCTTGTCTTCGACGGCCTTCATCGTGCTGACGACGCGCTTGTCTTCGGCTTCGAAGAGGTTGAACTTCCAGATCGCGTAGACCGAGGCATCGAGCGTCTGATCGACTTCGTAGATGTCTTCAATCTCCTCGTCGTCTTCGAGCGCGACCTTTTCCTGATAGTCGTGCGCGTTGGGCGGAACCGGATTGTCTTTCGGAACCAGCCGGCGCACGAATCGGCCGAGCTTGTCGCTGTAGAGATATTTGGCGGCGCCAAGTTTGATCTCCTCGGCGGCCTCGTTGTACATCTCGGCCTTGGCGCGATCGCCGAAGCACACCGCGAAGTTCCGCGCGGCTTTCAGGCCCGCGTATACCGTTGCGACGGTGAACGCGTGAACGCCCCATCGCTCTTCCCACAGATCGTAACTCGCCAGCGGCAGGCCGGTGCGATGATCGCGATACCGGCACATGAAGTCGGCGGCCTTCTGCACGACGTCAACCCAGAGCGGGCGGATAAACTCGATGTCGCGATATCGATAGTAATGCCGCCACAGCGCCCACACGACCAGCGCCGTTTCATCTTCCTGAATGGGAAGACTCGCGGTGCCCTTCATCACCCACGGGTGCCAGCTTGAAGCGGGCGAACCGTCGGGGTTGTACTTGTGATAGAGGAAGCCTTCGTCGGTGATCGCCTTCTGGCAAAACGTGTAGAACGATCGCGCGACGTCGGGGAAGCCGGCTTCATCGAGCGATGCCGCCACCAGCGCGCCGTCGCGCGGCCAC
>JACMJD010000536.1 GCA_014380825.1 Phycisphaerae bacterium
CCACCTTCGGCGGTTCCGATAATGTTGGACGCGCGTCCGGCATTATCGATCGCCTGGGTGATGCCCGCCTTTTCCGCGCGGAGGTTTTCCGACGCGATCAGGCCGGCCGGGTTGTCCGCACCGCTGTTAATTTTCAAACCGGTGCTCAATCGCTGAAGGCTGGTGTTGAGATTGCTGTTGTTTTTGCCCAACACCCGCTGAGCGATGAGCGAACTGACGTTGGTGTTAATTCTGCTCATTTGTGTCTCTCCATGACTGCCGAGTCGCTGCCCGCCGGATCTGCTTTCCTGCGGACGTGAGCGCCGTGTATTGCGATTCTGCTAAAAGCAATGCATGCGCTCTTCACGACTGGTCATTCCCTTGAAACATCTGCTGTGGGCAAGGGCTAAAATCCCTCAGCAAGGGGCTAGTACAAATCCCCACGGTCCATTCGGTGCCGAGCCTCCTTTCTCACAAGCGTGTCACGGCGATCCGGTCTGATCTGCGGTGCGATATCGCAATGCAGGTTGAACCAGACGCCGTGCGGCACCGGTCGTATCGACGGTAGGGATTGGGAGGCTTGAGAAGGGAAATCAGCAGAATGGCGATGCGGTGCTAAGTCCCAGTCACCCTGCAGTTGCGAAGTGATGCGGCCAACATTCGCGGACGTGAAAGATTATGGGACAAAAAGAAAATTGCCGATTGCCGATTTTCCGCCGCCGAGCGAGATGCTCGGCGTGCGGAATGTTCGGCAATCGGCAATCGGCGACTACTTAACTAAGGTCATTACCCGCCGAGCAGCGACAATACGCTTTGCGGCGTAGCGTTCGCCGTCGCCAGCACGCTCGTGCCGGCTTGCGTGAGAATCTGACTGCGCGTGAGTTGCGCGGTCTCGAAGGCGAAGTCCGCGTCGCGGATTTTGCTTTCGGAACTCGTGACGTTCTCCAGCGCGACCTGCAGCGAGTTGACGTTGGTGTCGAGCGTGTTCTTCTCGAACGCGCCCAATCGACCGCGAAGGCTCGCAACCTGGCCGATCGCACGCTCGATGATCTTGCTCGCCTGCGCCGAGTTGCCGCTGACCAGCGTCGAGGCGCCGCCGGTCACCAGGTCGTTCAGGAAACCGACTTCATTGTCACCGAGCTTGCTGGCGGCGATCGAGCCGACGCCGACGTTCACCTGCTGATTGCTCGTCACCTGCGCGCCGAGCTGGAACAACGCGCCGCCGCCGGTGATCGCGAAGCTGGTGGTGCCTAATCCAACCGTTTCGTCCAACGTGAGATCGACGTCCAGCGTGTTCGTGTTGAGCTTGAGGTTCAACCCATCGCCAACCGTGACCGAGCCATTGATCGTCGCGACCGCATCGCGGCCGACCGTGCGCGTTTTGGACGCGCCGGTTGTATCGACGGTTCCGAACGCGCCTGTTTGCGCCGTCACCGATACGAACGACTTGCTGCCGTAACCCGAGCTGTGAAACGCGACACCTGAAAGGGGGTCGCCGTTCACGAAATCCGCGGTAACGCCGGTCGTATCCGCCACGCCGTTCACGGCGAACGCGATCGCACTGGCGGCCGTTCCGCTGGTGAATGTGAGCACTTCCACGCCCTGCGTGCCGGAGATTTCCAGCGTGACGGAACTGGTGATCGTGTCTGCTCGGAACTCCAGATCCGCGGTTTGCGCGCTGGTGATGACTTCCACCTGCACCGGGATGTTGGATGCCGTGCCGAAGTTCGCCTGGTTGATATGCAGCGCCGTGATCGCGGTGTTCGCGACGCCCGACGTGATGTAGTCCAGGTTTCCGTTCAGCAGCTTCAGGCCGGCAAACGTAGTGGTGTTGCTGATTCGCGTGATGCTCTCAACGGCCGAATCGAGCTGAAGCTGATTCGCCTTGATCTCTTCCGGCGAGAGCGCGCCGGTATTGGCGGCCTGCACGACCAGAGACTTGATGTTCAGCAACAGCGACGCGACTTCCGAGAGGGCACCCTCGGCGGTCGAGATCACGTTGCTGGCGCGCGACGAGTTGTCGATCGCCTGCGTGATCCCGCTGATCTCGCTGCGCAGACCTTCGCTGGCGATGAGGCCGGCGGGGTCATCGGCGCCGCGATTGATTCGCAGGCCGCTGCTGAGACGCTGAAGCGTCTCGTTCATGTTCTTCTGACTGCTGTTCAGCCCCCGTTGGGCGACCAGCGATGCGACGTTCGTATTGATGCGGGCCATGTCAATCCTCCATGATCGAAAATGGCGTCTGGGCCGTTCTTACTTTGCCCGGGTTTCTCAAGCCCCGATCCTGGGGCCCTACAAGGCGGCGACTTCGGATTTTGGATTTTGGATTGCGGAACAAAATGCGTCGCGCCGAAGGGTCAGTTCGACAATCCGCATTCCACAATCATCCATCCGCAATCTCACTGTTTCTTCTCCTCATTCCCCGTTGGCGGCGGCTGCGGTGCGCCGCCCCCGCTCGGTCCGCCATTGTGCGGCGGACGCTGCTGCTGGGGAGTTTTCTGCGGGCCGATCTTTCCGATACTTCCGGGCAGATCTTCCGGCTTCACCTGGGCGGCCGCTCGATTTTCTCGGCGGATCGCGTCGTACACTTCCTTGCGATGAACGCTGATCTCCTTCGGAGCATTGATTCCGAGGCGAACTTTGTCGCCACGAATATCAACGACGGTGACTTCAATGTCGTCACCGATCATGATCGTTTCATCGCGCTGACGGGACAGCACTAACATGTAGGCTCCTTCCTGGGTCGGTTCCGGCGAATCATTCGCCGAAATCCCATATGTCCGCGACATCCGAATCGCGGAGGACGCCAGGCTGAACAACTATAGCCCGCGCGTCACTACCCGATGCGCAAGTTCACTTTCGCAGCGCCCACATCCGTATGCGCGCCGCGTAATCTGGGTAAAGCTGGACTTTTAGCCCGCCTTCGCCAGAGGAACTTCCGCCTGGAGCCGAAGCAGCGGCTGGCGCGTCGTCCAGCGCTTCTCCGTCAACACCACCTGCTGAGCCAACCGATTCGCGGCGTTCACCACGATCGGACCGAGCAGGTTTCCCGTCAGCCACTCATCCACCTTGTTACAGATCACGAAGATCTGCGCGAAGCTCATGTCGGTGAGCTGAAGGTCGGTGGTGGTTTCTTCTCGAACCGGGACTTCGTAGTCCTTGAAGAAGATGCTTGGATCGGTGACGACGAACGCGAGGTTCGCATCGTCCACCGATTGCAGCCAGAAGAAATAGTTCTCTTCGCCGGTCTGGATCAAGGCGAACCGCGTGTGCTGGGGGAAGCCCAGCAGCCCGCGCGGGAACGTCATGATCCGCTCGTCGTCGACCGCAATCCGGCCGAAACGCGTCGTGTCGATCTCCATCTGCACTCCGTTTCTTTTGCGCGAACGAATCAGCAAAGATGATCCGCCGCAGCCCACTCAAAGTCGCGACCTCCGTCGCGGCCTGCTTTCGAACGAGACATCCATGTCCGTTCGTTTTTCCCCGTCCGGTTCAACCGGCAACTACTGCCCGAATCGGCAACAATTGTTGCGCGTCCGGACGACTAGTTGCGTTTTCTACAATCACAATGCAACTTGCTCTATTCAAAGCAAGGTCCGTGCCATTAGCCTAAGAAATCCATCAGCGACAGATTCAGCACCTTCTGTGCGGTCGCCATGCTCGCCTGAAGCGTTGTCTGTAATGTTTGAAACTGCGCAATCGCCTGCGTGTAGTCTGTGTCTTCTACGTTCGACAGCAATGACTTCGTCGCGATGTTCTGATCTTCCAGGCGTTCCTGCCGCGTCTCCATCTCTTGCACCCGCGCACCGGTTTCGCCGCGGATCTGAACGATGCGGTCGTAGTCTGCTTTCAGTCCCTCGGCTGCCGCGGTAATCGCCTGCTGATCGTTGTTCGTCAGCGCATTGACCAGCTTCGACAGATTGCTGAACACGCCGACCGCGGTGACACCGTTCACATCATTTCCGGTGATGACCGTGCCGCTTGCCGGCTTAGCGATCCCAAGATCGTTCGCAGCTTCAGAAAAGTTCAGCGCGCTCACCGCGAGGGTGAACGCGCCGGCCGCGGTATCGGTCAGCACGATTCCGTTGCCCGTCGTCGCGAAACTCGCGGTCACGCCTGCGCTCGCGCCAGTATTGATCGCATTGATGACGTCCTGAATCGTGCTCAACCCAGTCAGGTCGAGATCGAACGCGACGCCATCGCTGTCGGTGATCCGTACATCACTTCCCGCCACCGTTCGCACACCCTCGCCGCCGTTCAATTCGGTCAGCGGACTGGTGGGTTGGAAGCTGCGAACCCCCAGGTCGGCCGCGCTCGTGCCGCCGAGCTCGGCGATCGTCAGCGACGTGCCTTGAGTCGTGTTGAGGATGTCGATCCCGTTGCCGGCCGCGTTGACCTGCGCGCGGACCCCGGTGTTCGAACCGTTCACGCGATTCAGCAGATCCTCAATTGTTGCCGCGCCGGCTAGATCGATAGTCGCGCTGGCCTGGCCGTTAGTGATTTTGAATCCGGTAAGATCGATTCCAGCCCCGCCGCGCAAACCCGCCAGCGGCGTGAGGTTCGTCAGCACGGGCAACACATCCGCACCATCCAGCGCCACACCCGCACCCGCACCGGCCGCGTTAAGAATTCCTAGGTCTGCCGCCGTCGAACCGCCACCCACTTCGTTCACGCTGATGTTGTCCGCGCCGCCAGCGCTGAGCTCGATCGATACGCCATCACCCGCGATCGAAGCGGCGACCGTGCCGACACCAGCGTTGTTGATCGAGTTGATCACGTCGCCGATTGTGTCCGCCGTCGACAGATCAACCGTGGCCGACGTCGTGCCATCGCTTACCTGGATCGAGCCGAGCCGCACGCCATCGTCGGTTGCGCCTCGTAGATCAGTGATGCGCGTCGCCAGCGAGATCGTCGGCGACAAATCCGCATCGCCGCGCACACGCGTCGAGGGCGCGCCGAAGATCTTTCCGCCATCCACCTGGAATTTCAGGATAATGCTCTCGTCATATTGATTGGTCAGCGACGTATTCGACCCCGCGAACTTCACGCCGCCGTTCTCTTCGACGAACGGCATTTCCGTCGCGCGATCGCCGGCGAACAGGAACACGCCGTTCAATTGCTTGTTCGACAGACTGAGCGCCTGATTGAAAACGCTCTGCGCCACCTCGGCGGCCGCCTTGCGCTGATCGTTCGTTACATCGGATCCGATGTTGGACGATGCGATCGACTGCGCCTGTTCGAGCAGCGTGGTCATCTCGCCCAGGGAAGAATCGACTTCGCTGAGCTGGCTCTGCGCCTGCTTGAGATTCTCTGCATATGACAGCCGCGACTCCAGCGTCTTGCGAAGCTGCTGCGCGATCGCCGCCGCCCCGGGATCATCGCTGGGCGAATTGATCCGCTTGCCGGTCGAGAGCTGATTCTGCGTTTGCAACAACCGAGCCTGCGTGCCGGCGATGGTCTGCGTGGCGACACTGGTTCGCAGGAGGTTGCTGACGCGCGCGAGTTGTAAGGGAAGTATTGCCATACCACTTACCTGACCATGTTCATCATCTCGTCCATCAACTCGTTTACGACAGTGATCAATCTTGCGGCGCCTTGGTACGCACGCTGTTGTCGCATCAGGTTCACCGCTTCTTCATCCAAGCTCACGCCACTTAGTGATTCGCGTTGCGCCTGCAATGTCTGCTGTACAACCGTCGCGGCTTCCGCGCTGTTTTTCGCGCTGCTCGCGCTGGTGGCAACGCCGTTGACGATGGATTCGTAGTCGTCCTTCAGGCTGTTTCCATTCAGAGCGGCGATCGATTTCGTCTCGAGCGCGGCGATTGCCAAGGCGGTCTGGTTGTCGCCCTTCTCGCCATTCCTCGCGGCCGACAGCAGGTTGGGTTGATCGATGATCGATTGGTTCACGCCGATATCCCGCGCCGTGCTGCCGGTGAAGAACGAATTCATCCCCAGCGCCGCCAGCGCGCCGCTGCTGTCTTGCGAGAAGCTGATCTCCGAATCGCTGCTAGCCGCGGTGACGACGAGCTTGCCGGCGTTGATCGATGCGCTCACCCCGGTCACGCCGCTCAGATCGGCCACCAGAGAATTGAGCGTGGTGTCGTTCGCGTTCAAGCCATCGAGATCAACTTTGACCATCGAGCTGGTCATCAATCCCGTCGTCTTGTTCTTTACATGCACGACAAAGCTGCCGTTGGCTGGCTTGAATTTCAGCCCGCTCTTCAGGTGATTCAGCGGCAGCGTTGGGTCGTCCACCGTGTTCGTTCCGGTGGTGCTCGTCAGACTTTCCAGACCTTGGCCGGACGAGTGAATCTTGTTCAGCTCGAAAATCAGACTGCCGGCCACCTGGTCGATATTGTCGGCGACGCCGGAGATCTGCGACTGAACGGCACTGAGCGCGCCGATCTGCCCGGACGCGATGTTCATCGTCCCGTTGTTCGCCTTGAACACCACCGCGGACGCGAGTTGCGTGCTGGATGAGGCGTCCTTCGTCGTGATGCCGCGATTCTCCGTCGCCATCACGAGCGGCTCGGAGCCGACGTACACATCCACCACGCCGTTTTCCTGCTGCACCGTTTTGATATTGACAAGCGTCCCGAGCTGCTTGAGGACCGCATCGCGCTGATCGCGCAAACCGTTTGCGATTCCCGCGCCGCCTTCGGATTGAATGATCGTGCCGTTCAGATCGGCAACCTGCTGCGCCAGCGCGTTCGCATCTTTCGCCAGCGCACCGACGCGATCGTTCACGTCGGTTTGCAGATCGGTCAGCTGATTTCGCAAGTGATTCAGAAATGAGCCGACCGACTTACCATTCTGGATCACGATTTGCCGCAGGCCAATGTCTTGGGGCTTGTTCGCGAGGCTCGACCAACTGTTGAAAAACGTGCTGAGCTGCGTCGAGAGATCCTGATCGGACAGTTCGTTGAAGGTAGATTCGATGCGCGACAGCCACTGTTGCGTAACGTCGGCCGACTGC
>JACMJD010000537.1 GCA_014380825.1 Phycisphaerae bacterium
CGACGAAGAGTAATACGCCGGCGGAAACGATCCGCGATTGTTGGCCGCGTAGATCGAGGAGGCCGTCGCGAGCTGACGGAGATTGCTCAAGCACTGCACGCTCTTCGCTCCTGCCTTCGCTTTCGAAAGCGCAGGCAGGAGCAGACCGATCAGGACCGCGATGATCCCGATCACGACGAGCAGCTCGACGAGAGTGAACGCCGCTCGTCCGAGTTGAGACGTTGTCATCCTGAGCGCAGCGAGGGATCTCGGGCCGCGAGAACCATTCGGCTCCCGAGATCCTTCGCTGCGCTCAGAATGACAGTCTGCGCTCATCTTGAACGTCGTCGGAGAAGTGGAATGGTCAGCACGATTAACGCAATCCCGCCCGGCTCCGGTATCAGCACCGCCCCATCGATGAACAGATCCGCTGGCTTGTTGAAATTGGGGAAGTACAGGCTCGGGCGCGTGTCGACGAGCAAGCCGGTGGGCATCTTCCATTTCGGATCGCTCAGGCGGACGAACTGAACCTCATCGAGCCCGAGCGCCAGCGGGATCGTCAGCCAGGTTCCGCCGGCGGATCCGTTCAGCACACCCAGCACACCGGCGAAATCTTTGTTGTCGAAATCGCTGGGACTGCCGGCAAACGGTTGATCGAACGACGCGAGCGTGGCCGGGTCGGGCGCGGGGAATTGATACGGGTTCGTCGCGTTCGCGTAGTAATTGGCGGGATCATCGATCACGATTCGTCCGAGCGATACGAAATCGCCCCCCGATTTCGCGACCTCGACGATCGCCGTGCGCTCGGCGCCGAATTCATCCATCGCGCTGGTCGTCGTAGTCCCGCCCGTTGCGCCGTTCGGATAATTGGCGTCGACAAAAGTGGCGTTGGTGATGATGCCGATCTGCGGCGTTCCGGTCACCGGAATCGCCGATGGAAATCTCAGCGTGATGTCTCCGCCGAGTCCGAAGGCGATCAAGTCATCGACTTCGAAGTGCGAATTGAATGGCGACAGCACGCCGTCAAACCCGCTACCAGCGCCGACAATTGGCGCTGGTTTTCCCAGAGCACTCGCGATCGTCGTGTAGGTCGCGCCGCCAACCGTCGCGAACGTCCCTTGGTTGTAATTGGGAACCGCCGAGACGAAATCCCCGCCGCGACTTGAAGAAGAAAAACCCGCCAGGCCGCCCATCATGCTGATGGAGACGGCCGTCGAGAGTGAAACAAACCGCATGTCGAACGCTCCTGCGTGCGTGCCGATTCGCGCGGCATCGCGTGCGCAAAAAAGAACCCTCGTCCGTGCGATCCGGAGCTGGCGAAGCCAACTCTGGAACCGGGGGCCGAGGGTTTGAGCGTTCGCGTTATACAGGTCGCATCGATCGGCAAAAAAACCTCTGCCAACAATGCGGCGCCGTCCGTGAGCGATCATCCCGGCCGTCCCAATTCGCGAGGACGAGACCGAAGATTTGCCGCCCTCGCACATTGCGACGGCGGACCAGCGCCCACAGGCAGGTCTTCTGACTTAGGACATTTTCACGTGCGCCTTCCCACCTCTTCAACCAGGTAGTGGCTCTTGCACGAGAGATTCAGTCCATTACAGCGGCGCGTCCGTGTCGGATTCTCACCGACTTCCCTTCGCGAATCGCAAACAGCCGATCCGCGGGCTTACGCCGCCTGTGTGGCGAGATTGCACAGTAGCGAGTGGATGTGAATCTGAGAATGCCGGAAAACGATCGAGTGACGCCGCCTATCCACCGCGTAATCTTCTCGTTGACCGGCGGGTGGAAGGGGTGCCCGATCAGATGTTTTCCTGCTTCCCCTACAACCTTTCCGCCGAATTAGACTATAATAGTTGATCGCCTCCGACGTTTGATGCGTTGGAGATGCCGCCTCAACAGGAATCGCCCATGCTTCTTCCTCTCGCGTTTCAAATGCCCGGCTTCGGCGAGATGCTTCTCCTCGCAGGCTTAGGCTTGCTGTTCTTCGGAAAGCGTCTGCCTGAAGTTGGCCGAAGCCTTGGCAAGGGAATCGTCGAATTCAAAAAGGGAATCAAAGGGATCGAAGACGACGTCGACGTCGCCTCGACCGCGCCAGCGCAGCGCCAGTTTTCGGCGCAGCCACAAGTGCCGGTTCAGCAACCGGGTGCGTCGACTTATCAGTTTGATCCGTACACCGGAAAACCGATCGACAAAAACCAACCCAGCCAACAGGTTCCGCCCGCGCAATAGTTTGTTGCATCGCAACGACTGCGCGGAAAACTTCTGTGTGAAGGAGCGACACCCATGATCCGCACCCCCGTTCGCACCGCCTGGCTACTTTGCGCACTCAGTTGCGTTTTGCTCATCGCCTCCGACACGAGCGCGAAACGTTCGTCTTCGACCGAAGCGCGGCGAGCGCTCGAAACGGTCATGCCGAGTTTGAATCTCACCGGCGTGACGCTCAACGACGCGCTGGAATTCGTCCGCGACATCAGCAACGCAAACGTTCACGTGAACTGGCCCGCGCTCGAGGCGGCGGGCGTTTCGAAAGACACGCCGATCAACGTTCGCCTGCAACGCGTCTCGCTGCGAAAAGTACTGAACCTGGTTTTGGCGGAATCTGAATCCGGCGCGCCGCTGACGTTTTACGTCGACGACGGCGTGATCGAGATCACCACGCGTGAGATCGCTGACCGCAGCATGATCACCCGCGTGTATCCGATCGAAGACTTGATCCTGGAAGTTCCCGACTTCGTCGGCCCCGACTTCAACCTTGACGCCGGTGGTGGCGGTGGCGGAGGAGGCGGTGGTGGAGGTGGCGGCGGCGGCGGACCGTTCGGGGGCGGCGGCGGTGGTGGTCCCGGCGGCGGCGGAAACGACGGCGGACTCACCCGCACCGAACGCGCCGAAGCCCTCATCCAGACGATCGTCGAAATCGTCCAACCCGACATCTGGCAAATCAACGGCGGCACCGCGTCGATCCGCTTCTTCAACGGCTCCCTGATCGTCACCGCGCCCAGAAGCGTCCACGAAGCGCTAGGTGGACCGGTCGATTAATCGCATCGCGCGCCCGCGACCAGAATTGATTACACTCACGCCGCCCCTGAGCGTATTCGCGAAGGGGCGGATTTCTTTGATCGATGCAGAATTCAACGTTAGCAATCCTCGGCGCCGGCAACATGGCAGAAGCGATCGGGCGCGGTCTCATTCGCGCGCACGTCTTCACCCCATCGCAAATCATAGCATCCGATCCTTCACCAACTCGTCGCGAATTCTTCGAGCGCGAGCTGAGCATTCGGACGACCAGTTCAAACCGCGACGCAGCCCGCGACGCGACCATCGTTCTGCTGTCCGTCAAACCTCAACACATGTCGACAGCTCTCGTCGGGCTGCCCGATGTAATCGATCCGCAGACGACACTCATCATCACCATCGCCGCCGGCATCTCGATCGAGTTCATTCAATCGCAACTCGGTGCGGGTAAACGTTGGCGAATTGTGCGCGCCATGCCGAACACCCCGATGCTCGTCGGCGCCGGCGTGACCGCGATCGCGCGTGGCCCTCACGCAACCGACGAAGGTCTCGCCGCCGCGCGCCAGATTTTCGAAGCCGGCGGCGCGGTGATCGAAGTCTCGGAAGACAAGCTCCACGCCGTCACCGCGGTCAGCGGATCGGGCCCGGCATATTTTTTCTATCTTGTCGAGCAGATGATCCGTGCCGGAATCGAAAACGGACTAAGCGAATCAGAAGCGACGCTGCTCGCCACGCGCACCGCGATCGGCGCGGGCAGAATGCTGGAAGCAACGACCGATTCGACCGCCGAGCTTCGTCGAAAAGTCACCAGCCCCGGCGGCACGACCGCGGCGGCGATTGAGCGTATGTCCGCCGGCGGGTTCGAAGCTATCATCGCCGACGCAATCCGCGCCGCGACCCACCGCGGCCGCGAACTTAGCGGCGATCCGAATGCAGCGAAATCGTCCATCTCAGCAGGTCCGACATGAATCCTAAAATCAAAACGCTCCTGTTCGGCGGCTCCGGAACGTGCAGCGCGATCAGCGATCTCGCGCTGGCGATCCTTCGCGTATCGACCGGCCTGCTGATGGCGTTCGGCCACGGCAAGGGAAAGCTCTTCCACGACGGCACGTTTGGCGTTTCCGAGCAGCTCGTTCAAGGCACCGCGAAACTCGGCTTCCCGGCGCCAACGTTCTTCGCCTGGTGTGCCGCGCTCGCCGAGTTCGGCTGCGGGATATTGGTGGCGATCGGACTGTTCACGCGCCCCGCCGCCGCGATCCTGGTGTTCAACATGGCGGTCGCCGCGTTCGGCGCGCACCTGCATGCGCCAATCGTCAGCCCGCCGGGCAGCGACGCGCCATCGAAGGAACTCGCGCTGCTCTACCTTCTGCCGTTTCTACTGTTCGCGTTCACCGGCGCCGGTCATTTCTCCGCGGACGCGATGATCCGGACGATGGAGAAACGCGAGAAGGCAGGTGTGTGACGAAAAGGCGAGAGAGCGCTTTTGTCTTTTCATTTTACGCGCACGCGCCGCCCGTCCACAACCAGCCGCCCCTCCGTGAACAAGCGAATCGCATGCGGATAAGCCTGTCGCTCTTCGTCGAACACGCGGTGGGCCAGCGTCTGCGGCGTGTCGTCATCCAGCACCGGACATGTGCGCTGAAGGATGATCGGACCGGTGTCGTAGGTCGCGTCGACGAAATGCACGGTGCAGCCGCTCAACTTGCAGCCGGCGTCGATCACCGCGCGATGCACGCGATCGCCGTACATCCCCTTCCCGCCGAAGCTGGGCAGCAGCGCGGGATGGATGTTCATGATTTTGTTTTCGTATCGCGCCGGGATATCCAGCAGGCACAACCAGCCGGCGCAGCAGATCAAATCGGCACCGGAACTGTCGATCAGTTCAAACACCTTCGCGCTGAAGGTTGACACATCGGCGAACGACCGGCGATCGACGATCGTGTACGGCAGCTTCGCATCGATCGCCCGCTGAATCCCGGGCAGATCGGGGCGCGAGGCGATAACGGTAACGATCTGCGCGTTCAACGTGCGTGCGGCGATGTGATCGATCAGGTTCTGAAGTGTGGACCCCGACCCGCTGATCAGCACCGCGAGATTGATGGAGCGAGAAGCGCTCACGCGCCACGACCGCGCAGCGCGTTCGCATCGCGCAATGTCACATCTGGATACTCGGCATCCTGTCCGACGTCGCCTCGCCGCTTCCAGCTTCGCGCGCAGGCCTTGTACGTCTCGCGACGATCCACAACTTCGACGTTTACAGATGCGCCTTCGGAACTCTTCTCGGCAAAGCGCCACGAACCGGCGCCAACGATGTCTTCCAGATCCGGGCCGTACGCTTGAAGCTTGCGGCGCATCGCGTCGTCGTCGACGCGATAGATCACTTCAAGATCCAATGGCTTAATCTGCTTCGGGAACTTCCGCAGCAGCGCGTCGATCTGCGACATGGCCTGGCTGCGAAGGTCCATCAGCAGCGACCATTCTTCACGCTGCTCATCCGAAACTTTGCGGCCGAACGTGTGCGGCAAGCGCGTCATGTGAATGCTGGCCAGATCGCAATCTTCATCCGGCTTGTGCTGAACGAACTCCCACGTTTCGTCGGCCGTGAACACGAGGATCGGCGCGAGCAGTTTCGTCAGAGCGACGACCATGCGGTGCATGACGGTCTGACATCGCCGACGCAGTGGCGAGTTGGGCGCTTCGCAATACAGCCGATCTTTCATCGACGCGGCGTAGATCGCGCTCACCTGCACCGAGCAGAAATCATGCAGCGGCCGAAATACGCGATGGTGCAATTCGTAGGCTTCATAACCGGCGGTCACATCCGTGATGAGCTGATCGAGCTGCGCCAGCGCCCAGCCGTCGAGACTGTTGGGCGGAACGTCCACCGCATCCGTCTTCGGATTGAAGTCGTACAAGTTGCTCAACAGGAACCGCAGCGTGTTGCGGATCTTGCGATACTTGTCGCCAAATTCCTTGATCGCCTGCGGACTGGCGGGCACATCTTTCTGATAGTCGACGCTGCTCGTCCACAGGCGCAGCAGATCCGCGCCGTGACGATCGACCTCCTGCGTCGCCGTCACGTATTCCTTGTCGCTCTTGCTCACCTTCGTGCCATCCGGTTTCACGATGAACCCGTGCGTCAACACTTCGTTGAAAGGCGCTTCGCCGGTAGCGGACAGCGCGTTCAGCATGGAAAGCTGGAACCAGCCGCGATGCTGGTCAGACCCCTCGAGATACAGATCGGCCGGGTATTTCAGATACGAACGGCACTGAAGCACTGCGCGCCACGAGCTGCCGGATTCGAACCAGACGTCGAAGATGTCCTTCTCTTTTCGAAGACTGTCCTTGCTGAACCCCGGCGGAAATTTGAAATCCGCTCCGAGCATTGTGGCAGCCGGGCAATCGAACCACGCATCGGCGCCGTTCATGTGGAAGTGCTTCGACACCGCGCGCACGGATTCTGGCGTGAGCAGCGCGTCGCCGTTCTCGTTGTAGAAGACCGGGATCGGCAAGCCCCAGCTCCGCTGGCGCGAGATGCACCAGTCGGGACGCGATTCGATCATGCCGCGAAGTCGCGCTTTTCCCCAGTCGGGATGAAACGTGGTTTTGTCGAGCGATGCGAGGGCGCGCGCTCGTAGTGAGCGCGGAGCTTCGCTCGCGCCGCTAACTGTGAATGGCTTATCCATCGCGATGAACCACTGCTCGGTCGCGCGGAATATCGTTGGTTTTTTGCTGCGCCAGTCGTGCGGATAGCTGTGCGTGAGCTTCTCGTCCGCAAACAGCGCATCACGCTTCTTCAGGTCTTCCGTGATGATCGGATTCGCTTCC
>JACMJD010000538.1 GCA_014380825.1 Phycisphaerae bacterium
CGAATGATTGATGCATTCGTGAGATAGAACTTCACGAGCTCGCGCACCTGTCGCTTGCCTTCATCGGAATATACGGCTTCGCAGCCGCGCTGCTGGATGTAGCTGATGCCGTTATTCCGCGTGGTGTGGCGACGGAACCACAGGCGATGCAGATCGACGCTCGATCCGTCCCTCGCTTTTCCCTTGAGCGATTTCGGTACGACCGTGAACGCCGCGCGCACGCCGGTGAATCCGGCGGTCTTGCTGAAGCTGCGGAACTCCATCGCGACATCGCGCGCGCCGTCGATCTCGTAGATCGAATGTGGGATCGAATCAGCTTGCCCACCATCTTGGATGTACGCCTCGTACGCCGCATCGAACAGGATGATCGAATCGTTCTTCTTCGCGTAATCGACCCACTCGGTCAGACGCTTTTTCGTGATGACCGTTCCGGTTGGATTGTTCGGCGAGCAGAGGTAGACGATGTCCACGCGCTGCTTCGGCAAGTCCGGTGTGAAATTGTTCTCGGCGTTGCCGCGAAGGTAGGTCAGTCCGGGATATTCGCCGCGCTCATTGGGTGCGCCGGTGTGGCCGAACATCACGTTGGTATCGACGTAAACGGGATACACCGGATCAGTCACGGCGATCGTGTTGTGCTCGCCAAGGATGTCCAGGATGTTGCCGCAATCGGATTTCGAGCCGTCGGAGACGAACACTTCATCGGCGGCCACATCACACCCGCGCGCGGCGAAGTCGTTCTTCACGATCGCGTCGCGCAGAAAATCGTACCCCTGCTCCGGTCCGTAACCGCGAAACGTTTCGCGCGTGCCCATCTCGTCCAGCGCCTTGTGCATCGCGCTGATGATCGCGGGTGGCAGCGGTTCGGTGACGTCGCCGATGCCCATGCGGATGATGTTTGCGTCCGGGTGCGACTGTTGGAACGTCTTCACTCGCCGGGCGATCTACGGGAAGAGATAACCGGCTTTGAGCTTCAGGAAATTGTCATTGATGAAAGCCATGGGTTGGATTCTAAGAGTGACGTGACAAAAGAGAAGACGCCGCGGATCTCACTTTTTCGATCTGGCGAGCGACTGCGGGCGAACGCGAACCGTTGGGTTCGTTTTGCTCAATTCGATCGCGCATTCGCGATCGGACAATCCCTGAAAAATCCCCTAAGTGCTGGCCGGCACGACCTGTATGAATGTCGCGCACCGTTTGGCTTTTGGCTTCGTCGGCGCGATTTCACAAAGTCCGATTCAGCGTACCCGCGTCCCGCGCCAATTGTATCGGAACAAGTTTAGCCCCGCCGCTTGCGGCGGGAGACACGAGAACAGGGTGCTCCCGATATACCTCCATCAATTCAAACTGCCTGCCCGCGCGCGTGACTTCGACGAACAGCAATCGTTGAAAATGAATTCACTCGCCGTTGGAACGTTGGCGAGCGACCCGGATCGCGAGCACGCGCAGACCGCGTGGCGGCAAGAGCATTCTACGACAGAACACCTTTCAAAGCGGCCAAAATCCGTTGCGATTTGATCGAAGCGACCGCGCCGGCCCAACCGCCGGCCGGGCCGACGATTGCGCGGGCGATCGTGAAACGTTGACATGAAACTTTCCGTCCACCCCTTTGGTCACCGACAACTCATTCAAATTCATCCGGGGGCAAAACTCGCACCTTCCTCATTCCCTCCTGCGCGAGAAACGGAAGGTGAGCCCTTTTGCTTCCCCTGCAGGGTGTAACTCGAACTTGGTGATTGTGCTGCGACAAGCGCAAACCGTCATTCCGAACGTACTCGTGAGGAATCTCGATAGACCAGACCACTTGGGTTTTGGAGATTCCTCACGAGTACATTCGGAATGACGACGCGCATTGAGGACCAGTGCCAAGAGTCTGCGTTTCACCCGTCCTGCATTCCGCCCCAACGATTTGCTTGCTAAACGAAAACAGGGGCGAGCCTTTTCAGGATCGCCCCTGTGAAGATGTTAGTCAGTCAACTCGCCGCATCACTGTGGCGGCGCCTCATCCGCCGCCGCCGGTGGCGGTGGCTCGGATGGGGGAACTTCCGATGCCGCAGGTGCGGCGGGAGCTTCGGTGGTCGTCGTTTCGGTCGTGACCGTTGTCGTTGTCACCGTGTCCGTAAACTCTTCGTCGCTCTGTTCGAGATACACATCGTCGAGCTCTGTCGCATCAACCTCGTTGCGCATCAGGTAGTAAATGACCGTGTTCGCCGAGAAGTAGAAGCTGATCGCGAACGCGCCGAGCATTGAGATGGTCAGGTAAACCCAGAACGCCAGCAGCGTGGCGCCGATGCTTTGCATGGGCGTCAGGACGAGCCAATCGATCTCGTAAACGAGGCGGCCGTTTGCGTACGGATCGGTCCACATCACATTGAAGAGCGGCGCCGCATTTTCGGCCGGGTAGACGAACCACAGGCCGGCGAATTCGTGCGATAGCCAGAGCAACAGGTAGATGAAGAAACGGACGAACAGGTAGCAGAGCGAGCCGTAAATGATCGCTACC
>JACMJD010000539.1 GCA_014380825.1 Phycisphaerae bacterium
ATCGAATGCCGCAGATCGAGCGCTGGCTCGAAATAGGGTCGTTCTAGCGGTCATGCCCGACATGCTGTTCGACGCGACGATGTTGTCGCGCATTCAGTTCGGCTTCACGATCACGTTTCACATCCTGTTTCCCGCACTGTCGATCGGCCTCGCCGGTTTTCTCGTCGTGCTCGAAACACTGTGGCTTAGAACGGGCGAAGAACGCTATTGGCGGCTGCTGCGATTCTGGACAACGGTGTTCGCACTCTCGTTCGGCATGGGCGTGGTGTCGGGAATCGTTCTGGCGTATCAGTTTGGAACCAATTGGAGCGGGTTGATGGCGAAGGCCGGTCAGATCATGGGCCCGCTGTTGACCTACGAAACGCTGACCGCGTTCTTCCTCGAAGCGAGCTTCCTCGGCGTGTTGCTGTTCGGTTGGAAGCGCGTTTCGCGGCGTACGCACTTCATTTCGACTTTGATGGTCGCGCTGGGCACCTGCATCTCGGCGTTCTGGATCATGGCGTCCAACAGCTGGATGCAGACGCCCGCCGGCTACATCGTGCGCGACGGCATTTTTTATCCGGCCGACTGGTGGGCAATCATCTTCAATCCATCGTTCCTGGTGCGCTTCGCGCACATGCTGATGGCGGCCTATCTATCCACCGCGTTCGTCGTGGCCGGCGTCGCGGCCTGGTACTTATTGAAAGATCGATTCATCGATCTGGCCAAGCCGATGATGGCTTTGGCATTGCTGATGATCGTGCCGCTCGCACCGCTGCAGATTGTCGTCGGCGATATGGCCGGCTTGATCGTGCGCGATCATCAACCGGCCAAACTCGCAGCGATGGAAGCGCAGTGGGAAACCGGTGTGATGCCGCTGCGACTGTTTGCGATTCCCGATCAAACCGCGGCTCGTAATCATTTTGAAATCGGCATTCCGAAACTCGGCAGCCTGATCACACAACACTCGCTGGATGAGCCGGTGAAAGGTCTGCTCGAGTTTCCTGCCGAGGATCGGCCGAGTGTGGCGATCGTGTTCTGGACTTTCCGCGTGATGGTCGGCATCGGCTTTCTGATGCTAGTGATTGCAGTAACGGCAGCCGTGCTCGCCCTGCGCAAGCGGCTGTATTCGAGCCGATGGTTTCTGCGCTTGCTGATGCTGGCGTCGCCGATCGGCTTCGTGGCGATCGTGGCGGGCTGGTACACCGCAGAGATCGGCCGCCAACCCTACGTGATCTACGGACTGCTGCGAACAGCCGATGCGGTGTCGCCGGTGACCGCGGGCAACGTGGCGTTATCACTCGCGATGTTCTTCGTCGTCTACAGCGCGGTGTTCGGCGCCGGCTTTTGGTACCTGTTCCGGACGATTCGCACCGGTCCGGTCGAAGTCGCATTGCCTGAAGCGCCCGCGATTGGCAACCGGCCGATGGCCGGCATGTCTCCGGCAGCAGCCAAATGATCAGTCCGCAAATGCTCGCCGCCGACTGGCTGACGCTTTTCATGGCCGGCATGGTCGCGTTCGCGGTCGGTATGTACGTGGTGCTCGATGGTTTCGATCTCGGCCTCGGCATTCTGTTTCCGTTTGCCGACGATCACGCGCAGCGCGACCAGATGATGAATTCGATCGCACCGTTTTGGGACGGCAACGAAACCTGGCTCGTATTCGGCGGCGCGATTCTGTTGTCGGCGTTTCCGCTGGCGTTCTCAGTCATCCTGCCCGCCGTGTATTTGCCGATCATCGTGATGCTGCTCGGCCTGATCTTTCGCGGCGTCGCGTTCGAGTTTCGCTTCAAGCACCAACCGCGCACCCGCATCTGGGACGTTGCGTTCGCCGCCGGTTCGATGGTCGCGGCGTTCGCGCAAGGCGTGGTGCTCGGCGCGTTCGTGCAGGGCATCGAAGTCGGGCGCGGTCAATACGCCGGCGGCGCCTGGGATTGGCTGACGCCGTTTTCGATCGTGACC
>JACMJD010000540.1 GCA_014380825.1 Phycisphaerae bacterium
GATGAGGCGCGGCTCCGCTTTTGGTGAAACCGACCACGATTTGTTCAAGCGGAGGAGATGAGATTCGAACTCATGAGACCCTTGCGGGCCTACCGGTTTTCAAGACCGGCGCATTCAACCGCTCTGCCACTCCTCCGGCGGTGCGAAGCGGCTAAGTTTACGCATGGCCGGGAAATCCGTCAAAAACGCCGGTTCGTTGAGAGGGCGGTCGGTTCGTTTTCGCACTTCGTGTGTGTGATGGCTTGCGGCAAGCTTCGGGTTGAACCTGGTTTGCTTGGCTTTGCCGGCCGCTGGTCTATCTGCCACAACGATTCACAACTCCTGGCCTGGCCAATCGTTTTCGTGGAAGTCGCTTTGGGTTCGCTTCGCACAATTGCACAGCGCGCGGCCAGGCATCTCGCCCTGCGTCGAACTTATTTGGCAAAGAGCGGTCACGCGCGTCGAGCGTGACGGGAAAACACGGGCTCCCCCATATACTGCACGCGCTGCGCGCCACGAGCGCGCCGTGCGCAGCGCAACTTCGGAATCGTGCACCGTTCCTCAAAATCGCGGATAAAAATTTCGCTTTTCAATTTTGCGCGCTGCGCGCATTTCTTGGGGACGCAGAAGAAGGACTCTGGCCCGGCGTGGCGTGACGAGGTTGCAATCGCCCACCACTGAATGGGTCTCCGCAACGAAAGCCCGCGCGTCACGTGTTTCGCAAAAGTCAAATCACGCTGCCGATAACTCGTTGATCCTGCCGTGGTTGGAATCGTCGGCAAAGTCAGAACTGTGCGGGCGGAATGGATTGCCTTGCTTGCCTGTTCAGTCTGTTGGCGGGGTGAATCTCATTGACCGGCAATCGTGCGGGGGGCTATAAATTTCGGACTCGCACGCGATGGCTCCAGGAAGGGACATCCACACCGGTGCTGATTTTTGTACCTCAGTTCTGTTTAGCGTCAAATGGTTCGGGCCAGATTGACCAGGGAGAGAAATGCGTAGGTTTGCACGGGCGGGAAAGATTCAGAAGACATCGAAATTGGTGCGCGCGCTTCACGTGAACGACGTCGTGCGCCACGGGTCTGGCTTTATCGAGCCGCTGGAAGATCGCACGCTGTTTGCCGCCAAGATCATGCCGCTGGGTGACTCGATCACCCAGGCCGAAAACGGGCACGCGGCGTATCGATACTGGCTTTGGAAGAATCTTCAGAACAACGGTTCCACCGATGTCGATTTCGTCGGTTCGGTTACCGGCGTAAACAACGGCTCGCCGCCGGCTAGTGATTACGATCAGAACCATGAAGGCCACTGGGGCTGGCGCGCTGATGAGATCAACGCGAATATCACCGGCTGGGCGAATACGCATCGCCCGGACATCGTTCTCATGCACCTGGGCACGAACGATCTGATCCAGGGTCAATCCGTTTCCAGCACGATCACCGATCTGGGTTCGATCATCGACAAGCTGCGCGCGGCCAATCCGAATGTCACGGTGATCATGGCGCAGATCATCCCGAACAATTCGGTTTCGGTGACTTCGTTGAACTCGTCGATCAGCTCGCTGGCTGGCCAGAAGAACACCGCGCAATCGCGCGTGGTGACGGCCGATCAGTTCAGCGGGTTCAGCGCGACCAACGATACGTACGACGGCATCCACCCGAACCAGGCGGGCGAGCAGAAGATGTCGAACAAGTGGTACAGCACGATGACGCCGTTCCTCACAGTGCCGCCGCCACCGCCACCGCCGCCGCCGGGGACTTATCTCAGCACGCTCACCCCGACCCTCGCGACGAACGGCTGGGGCCCGTATGAAAAAGATCGCAGCAACGGCGAGAACGGCGCGAGCGATGGCGGCACGATCACGCTTAACGGCACGACCTACACCAAGGGCCTGGGCGTCCACGCTGCTTCGGAATTGCGCTACACGCTGAGCGGGAACTACAGCGAATTCCGCGCGGACATCGGCATCGACGACGAAGTCGGCAACGGCGGATCCGTTGTGTTTCAGGTGTGGGACAATCTCGGCAACAAACTCTATGACTCCGGCACGATGACCGGCAGTACCGCGACGAAGCAGATCGTCGTCCCGGTGGCCGGCAAGCAGGAACTTCGCCTGATTACGACCGTCGCGACCAACGGCGCCGACAGCGACCACGCCGACTGGGCGTTTGCGCGCCTAATCACGGCCACCGTCACGGGTCCGGTCGTCAACACGTTTAGCGGCGCGACGATTAACGAAGGCGGCACGTACACGGCAACCGGATCGTTCACCGATAGCACCAGCGCCGGCCCGTGGACCGCGACTGTGAATTATGGCGATGGCGCCGGCGCGCAGCCGCTGACGTTGAACGCGGACAAGACGTTTTCGCTGAGTCACGCATACGTCAACAACGGCGGATACACCGTCACGGTCGTTGTGAGCAACGGAACACAGAGTGGGAACAAGACGGCAACGGTTACCGTCAACAACGTCGCGCCGACGATCACGATGCCGCCGAACGGGCAGGTCGCGTTTCCGGCCACGTGGAGCGGAAATGGATCGTTCACCGATCCGGGCGTGCTCGACACGTTCACCGGCACGGTCGATTACGGCGACGGCAGCGGCGCGGTCGCGCTCACGCTGGCGGCCAACAAGACGTTCAGCCTGAGCAAGACGTATGCGCAGGGTGGCACGTACACGGTGACCGTCACGATCACCGACAACGCCGGCGGATCGAAGCAGGCGACCACGAGCGTCACCGTCACCGGCGGGCCGGTGCAGACGACGACGTACGTCAGCGATCTCACGCCCACGCTCGCGAACAACGGCTGGGGCCCATACCAAAAAGACAAGAGCAACGGCGAAGCCGGCGCGAACGACGGCCTCACCATCACGCTCAACGGCGTGACCTACACCAAAGGCCTGGGCGTACACGCGGCTTCGGAGCTGCGCTACAACCTCGGCGGAAATTACAACCAGTTCCTCGCCAGCATCGGCGTGGATGATGAAGTGGGCGCCGGCGGAGCGGTCGTCTTCCAGGTTTGGGACAATCTCGGCAACAAGCTGTATGACTCGGGCACGATGGGCGGCGCGACCGCGACAAAGTCTGTCACGATCGACGTCACCGGCAAGCAGGAGCTTCGCCTGATCGTGACCGATGGCGGCAACGGCGCCGACAGCGATCACGCTGACTGGGCGAACGCCCGGCTGTTGAAGAACAGCGCGCCGGCGTTCGCGGTCAACGCGATCCCCGGATCGACCATCAACGAAGGCAGCGCGTACTCGGCCACCGGATCGTTCACCGATCCCGGCGCCGGTCCGTGGACCGCGACGGTCAACTACGGCGACGGCTCGGGCACGCAGGCGCTGACGGTGAACGCGGACAAGACGTTCGCGCTGAACCATCTGTATCTCGACAACGGCGCGTACACCGTGACCGTGACAGTCAACAACGGCACCACGCAGGCGGCCAACACCGGAACCGTGAACGCGACGAACGTCGCGCCGGCGATTACCGTGGCCGGCACTGCTGCGTCGCTGCCGGCGTTCACGCTGGGTGGATCGTTCGCCGACCCGGGCGCCGACACGTGGTCGGCCACCGTCGACTATGGCGACGGCACGGGCGTTAAGGCGCTCTCGCTCAACGCGGACAAAACGTTCACGCTCAACAACCTGTACAACTACAACGGCACGTATTCGGTGAAGGTTACCGTGCTCGACGATGACGGCGGCTCGCAGACGACCACAACGGTGGTCACCGTCACCGGCGGGATCGATCAGCCGATCGTCGCGCTCAGCACATTGAACCCGACGTTCGCATCCAACGGCTGGGGCGCCTACGAGCGCGACAAGAGCAGCGGTGAACAAGGACAAGGCGACGGCCAGGCGCTTAAGATTAACGGTGTGACTTACGCAAAGGGTCTGGGTGTGCACGCGGCGTCCGATCTGCGCTACAGCCTGGTCGGCGGAAACTACACGAGCTTCTCGACTTTGTATGGCGTAGACGATGAAGAGGGCGGGGCGGGCTCGGTGAAGTTTCAGATCTACCTCGACGGTGTGCTTGCGTTCGACAGCGGCACCGTCCGCGGCAACCAGGCGGCTAAATCGATCACGGTCAACGTCACCGGAAAAAGCGAGCTGAGACTGGTCGTGACCGACAACGGCGACGGCGCCAACTCCGACCATGCCGACTGGGCGACCCCGCAGTTGATGACGACGTGATATAAACCGCTTGCGGCGTCGCAGATGCAAGACCGCTCAAACTCGAAACGTTCTTGATTTGCAACCCCGCAAGCCGCGGAGCGCAGATCAAGTCACCCCTTCATCACGACCATGCCAAACGCTGGTACGCTGACGTTGCCGTTGATCGGCGCGGTGTTACCAGTTTGATCTTTCCACGTCCGTCCCGCGCCGTCGCTCCAGAACACGACGCTTGCCGTGCGATGTTCCGGATACCACTGATCTGAAAATCCGTAATCCATTTCGCGCGAGGTCAGGTTGATCAGCACGACGTATCGATCGTTCCCGTTGCCGCGCTCGAACACCAACCACTCCGCCGAGTCGCTGATGATCCGCCCGAGCGGGGCGTTCGCGAAGGTGGGATGTTTCTTCCGGAGGTTCGACAGCGCGCGAACCAGATTCAGCGTGCTGTTCGCATCGGCGCTCGCTTCCTGTACCGAAATCCCGTCATCGGCCTTGTCGTAGTGGGGAAGAAACGCCGTGTGATTCCGCGGTTGCCAACTGGTTTGTCCGGCCCCAGTGTTCGATTTGTACCACGGCAGCGGCTCGCGCAAGGTCTCGTCGTAGATTCCCGAGCCGTCAGCGCCGCCGTCCCATTTCCAGCCGCGCTGCATGATCTCGTCACCCTGATAGAGCAGCGGACGGGCGCTCATGGACATCAGGATGCACATGCCCAGGCGATATCGCGGCTCGACTTCGTTCGCCGGCACGTTCTTCTCGAGATCCGACATCAGCCGCGGATTTTCGTCGTGGCTGGCGAGATAGACGAACGCATCGAACGGCGCGTTCGGGTTCTGCGCTTCGCCGCGCTCCAGGAATTTCTTGTACCGCTCGACGAAAC
>JACMJD010000541.1 GCA_014380825.1 Phycisphaerae bacterium
AACGACACGAGCTTCGGCACGATGTGGGGCATGCATAACACCGGTCAGTCCGGCGGCACGGTAGACGCCGACATCGACGCGCCCGAAGCGTGGGACATCACGCGCGGAAGCAGCGACGTCGTCGTCGGCATGGTCGACAGCGGCATCAACCTGGCGCACACCGATATCAATGACAACATCTGGGTGAACCCGTTCGAAATCGCCGGTAACGGAATTGATGACGAAGGCAACGGCTTCATTGATGACATTAACGGTTGGGATTTCTGGGGCAACGCCGTCGGCGACGGTGTCGGCGACAGTAATCCGACCGATCAGAACGGCCATGGCACGCACACTGGTGGAACCGTCGGCGCCGAAGGAAACAACAGCAGCGCCGTCACCGGCGTGAACCAAGCGGTCAAAATGATGGTGATGAAGATCGGTGGATCGGGCAGCTCCGTCAGTCTCGCGGATGCGGTCAGCTCGATGAACTACCTGGCGGACATGCGAAACCGCGGCGTGAACATCCGCGTGTCGAACCATAGTTGGGGCGGCGGCGGGTTTAGCGCTTCGATGAACACTGCAATCGCGAACCACGCGGCGCTAGGCATCGTCTTCGTCGCCGCCGCGGGCAACGGCGGTGCAGACCTGGTCGGCGATAACAACGACACCACGCCGTTCTATCCGGCATCGTACGCGCAGCCGAACGTCATCTCTGTCGGCAATCACACGCGCACGAGCACGCGCGCCACAAGCTCGAACTTCGGCCTGACCTCGGTCGATCTTTTCGCCCCAGGCACCGCAATCCTCAGCACATCCCTCGCCGGCGGCACTGTCTCCTTCGACGGCACGTCGATGGCGAGCCCGCACGTCGCGGGCGCGGTAGCTATGGGTTTCAACGTTCACACCGGCAGCGATTACGCCACCGTGCGCAACGCCGTTCTCGCCGGCGTAGATCCGGTCGCTGGTTTCGCTGCGAACTCGGTTACCGGCGGGCGACTCAACGTCAACAACATGCTCGAGCGCCTGGTGTTCAACCTCAACGCCGGCGTGCTGACCGTTACCGGAACGATCAGCGCGGACAAAATCGTGCTTAACTTCGACGGCGTGAACGTGAGCGCGACGGTCGGCCCCACCAGCGGCGCAACCTCGCGGACCAAGACGTATCCGCTCGCCACCGTGACCAGCATCGTGGTGAACGGCGGGAACAGCGCCGACACGATCGAGATCACCAACACGCGCCCGGCCACGCCCCTGACCGTGAATGGCGGCGCTGGAACTGACACGATCTCGATCATCGAGACGCACGCGACCTCACCGGTGACGATCGCACCCAGCGCCGACAATGACATCGTGCAAGTGAACGCAACCGGCGTCGGCACGGCACAGGCGATCTTCGGCGCCATTCATTTGCTCGGCTCACTGTCGATTGCAAGTGGCGGCCTGGCGACGATGGCGCTCAACGGCAGCAACGTGCTGCGGACGAACGCGTTGTCGCTCACCGGCACCGGCACGCTCGACATGACCAACAACGACCTGATCGTCGACTACTCCGGCGGCACGCAACTGCCCGCCGTGCAGGCGCTGATCAACTCGGCCCGTGCGAGTGGCGCGTGGACGGGCAGCGGCATTACATCCAGCGCCGCCAAGAACGCTTCCCCGGCGAACACGTCGCTCGCCGCGATCGAAGCAAGCGACTTCGACGCGTTGTACGGCGCAGCCGCGCCGTTCTCCGGTCAGTCCGTCGATGCCACGGCCGTGCTGGTGAAGTACACGTACTATGGCGACACCGACTTCAACGGAGTTGTGGACTTCGATGACTACAGCCGCGCCGATGCGGGCTTCAACAACAACCGCACCGGCTGGCTCAACGGTGATGCCGACGGCAATGGCATCGTGGACTTCGACGATTATTCGCTGATCGATTTGGCGTTCAACACGCAGGTCGGGACGCTTTAAGGGCGCGCGACGCAGCGGTTGAATAGCGCGGAAACTTAGACGGGGACGTCACTCTATCCATTTGAGTGATGTCCCCGTTTCCACTCCAATGCCAAGCGCGACGAGAATCCATGAATCTGAAACTGAAGTCACGATTGGATCAGTCATTCAGCCTGACGCACGACCTTGTCGCGCATCTGGATGAGGCGGCTCTAGGACTGGACTTGCCGAAGCTTCCTTCCAACCGCATTGCCGCGCAGCTCTGGTGCATCGTTGGCGCACGCGAGAGTTACCTGAACGCGATCGAGGCGGGTGGCTGGAAGGGGTTTTCGTGCAGCCTGGCAACGCCGCGCGTGAAACAATCGGTTCTCGCCGCCTTGGAAGCGACGCATCATCGTTTGGGCGAACTTGACTCCGTCGATCTCAACGACGCGCAGGTCGACTTGGCGTTCGCGCTGCTGGAACACGAAGTTCAGCACCACGGGCAACTGATTCGCTTCGTCTACGCGAACGCGCTGACGTTCCCCAAGAGTTGGAATGAGCGGTACACGGTGTAGTTGTCAGCGCGAACTCCGCCGCTTGCGGCGTCGCAAATCAAGCCGTTCGAAACGGCACACCGCTGCATCTGCGACGCCGCCCGTCGAGGTGCTCAGGGAAGGCAAGCGGCGAATTCGCTCACGCGGAACTTCATCCCTACAATCCTGCACCCCATGAATGAACTGCCCATGCCGTCCGATCTGAAGCGCGATGCGGACGCCGCTGCTGATGCTGCCAAGACTGAGTTAACCGATCCGCCCGGCGCGAAGCTCATCGTGCGGCTGTTTCTCATTCCGTTCGCGATCGTCGCGCTGGCGGTTGGCGTGATGTATCTGATAAGCCTGATGGCCGGTCGGGAGCCGACGTTTGATGAAGCGATCGCCGGGCTAAAGAACGCTGGCGGCGGACGGACGGCGGATATGCTCATCGGGCCGGGCTCGAAGCAGCGATACATTTACGCCAAGGCGCTGACCAACAAGATGAAGCTCGGCATGACGCCGGCCGAGCGCGTGTCGCTGTCGGATCAGTTGATCGACATCCTCGACAGGCACACGCGCGCCGATGAAGGCGAAATCAAGCACGTACTGCTGCTGGCGCTTGGCCGCACGTGGCAGATCGATCCGACGAAGCCGCAGCCGGAGACCGCCGACACGAACGAAGCGCGACAAAAAGCGGTTGACGCGTTGCTGCGATATGCGTCCGCGCCGGACCTTTCAACCCGCAAGGCCGGGCTACTCGCGATGGTATATTTCAAGGGACATGACGACTCGGTGCAGCAGTTTCTTCCGGCGTTGACCGCGACGGTGAAGAGCGACCAGACCGATTTGGATCTTCGCATGGCCGCCGCGACCGCGCTGGGACCGCTCGCGAAGCCGCCGGACACTGAAGTGATCGAGGCGCTGCGTTACGCGCTGCGCGACACCGATCCGCACAACGCGGAGCTGGTCTGGCAGGCGGCACTTTCGCTGGCGCAGCTCAATCAGCCGGACGTCGCCGACAACATCTTGCGGCTGCTCGATCGCAACGAATTGTCCAACATCCAGTTCCACGATCGCGAGGCCGATCCGAAGAATCCGGTCTTCCGGAAATTATCGGAAGCGGAGATCGAGCGAATCCTGATCAACACGATGATCGGCGCGGAGAATTATCAAAGCGATGCGGTGCAGGCACAGTTAAAGAAACTGTCACAATCCGATCCCTCGCACAGGGTCCGTGCGGCGCTGCAACCGAAGGCACCGACAGCGCCTTCGGCAAGTGATGCAAAGAATTGAAAGTTGGTATGCCTTCGCCGCTTGCGTTTTCGCGTCCGTCAAGCGTCCGCATATTTAACTCATGCTGTTGCAGTAAGACCGGTCGATGAATACGATTACGTGCAGTTCGTGAAACTGTTCACGCACCCGCGAAGGCGGGCTTTACACATGGCTGAAACGCATCAAATCATTACGAAAGTCTGGATCGCGCCCGGCTGCATCGTTTGCGATGCCTGCGAAAACGATTGCCCGGAAGTTTTTGACGTGACGGAAGACTCGTGTCTGATTCGTCCGCCAGCGCAGAGCCCGGAGTTTCTCAAGCCGCTCACGCCGTCGATCATCATCGCGGCGGAGGGTTGCCCGGTCGAAGTGATCAAGTTTGAGACCGCGGAAGTTCCCGGCGAAGCGCCTTGGGCGAATCAACCGGTGGAAGCCGCTGCGGCGCCTGCGGGTGGCGAGGTCGTTCACAAGGCGGCGAAGCCCGCCGCGCCGGTGGCGCCGCCGGATCCGAAATGGCAGGCGCTGCTCAGCACGAGCAAGATCAGCCCGTCACTGTCGGCGAATCTTGGCACGACTGTGCGTCGCAATCCGGAAGTAAACCAGGCCGAAAACTTCGTGCAGGCCGTGAACAAGCAGGGCGTGGATTGGCAGAGTGCTCCGCCGGATCAGCGCATCGCGATGCTTGCCGCAGGCGGCGCGTATGTTCCCAAGCCGTCGATGGGCGATCGCATCCGCAACGCGGCGGCGTCGGCGCAATCGGCGGCGAAGATGAGCCGGCGAAATTTCAATTTCGCGCTGGTCATCGCCTGGGGATTGGTCGCCGCGACAACCGCCACGTTCGGCGCGATGTCCCAGGCGTTCTTCGGTCCGAAGGTCCTGAAGGAGCCGAAGCGCGTCTGGCGCGTCGGTCGACCGGACGACTATTCGATTCCCGGCGTATATGAAAACTTCAAGCGTACGCCGGCGGGTAGCGAGGGTTTCTGGATCGTCAATCTCTCGCCGCGCGAAAGTAAGCTCGTTGCACTGTCCACGATCTGCACGCATCTGGGCTGCATCCCCAACTGGCTTGGGAGCGAAAACAAGTACAAATGTCCGTGTCACGGTTCGGGGTATTACATCGACGGCGTGAACTTCGAGGGCCCCACGCCGCGGCCGCTCGAACGGCACGCGGTGACGCGCGACGCGGAAGGTTACGTCGTCGTCGACCAGACGAAGATCTACCGCCAGGAGCTCGGACAGTGGGATAATCCGGAGAGTTTCATTCCGTTGATCTAGCAAGGAAAAGGATGAACGATGATGGAGGAAGGGTGAAATAAGACAAGCGATCGCCGCTTCGTGTTCATCCTTCATCCTTCTGCCTTCATCCGTTGATTCGAATGAGCCTTCTTGAAGATTACCTCTTAAACCCGGTTCGCAATTCGCAGGTTTGGAATTCGGTATTCCGCCACGGCGTGCCGCGCGATCGTCGTACGCGCGTGATGGCGGTGATGAGTAACGTCTTCCTTCACCTGCATCCCGTCGCGGTTCGCAAATCGGGCATCCGACTAAGCTTCACCTGGTGCATGGGCGGGCTGACGTTCTTCCTGTTCATCGCCGAGACCGTCACCGGCGTGCTGCTGATGTTTTATTACCGGCCGGTCGTCGAATATGCGTATCAGGATATTCAAGACCTTCGCGCCCACGTGACGCTCGGCCTGCTCCGCGAAATTCATCGCTGGGGCGCGCACGCCATGATCATCACGATCTGGCTGCACATGATGCGCGTCTTCCTCACCGGCAGTTACAAACCGCCGCGAGAATTTAACTGGGTAGTCGGCGTGCTGCTGTTAGTGCTGACGCTGCTACTGAGCTTCACCGGTTACTTGTTGCCGTGGGATCAGCTCGCGATCTGGGCTATCACCGTCGGCTCGCGCATGGCGCAGGCAACGCCGTTTGTTGGATCGTCCGGCCCGTTCTCGAGCATGATGACGTTTCCCGGATTAGATGTTCCGATGATTCACGCCGGCAGCGACGCACGATTCTTCCTGCTCGCCGGCACGTTCGTGGGCGAGAACGCGCTGCTGCGATTTTACGTGCTGCATTGCGTGTTTATCCCGGTGATCGTCACGGTCCTGATCGCCATCCACTTCTGGCGCATCCGCAAGGACGGCGGAATCTCAGGGCCACTGTGAACGATCGACTGTAAGCAATCGACGTTGTCGTACGGAGCGACGAACTTATGTTGGCGAGCGCAGCAAATCTCCTGGCGATTTCCTTTCCCCCGGAATGGGTGAAGGATCTCGTCAACGCGGCGAGCAAGCCGGAGTGGTTTATCACGCTCTCGATCGCCGTGTTCATCCTGATGTTCGTGGCCTATAAGTGGTGGACGAAGCCGATCATCTTCACGATCATCTTCGTCGGGTTCTGCATCTTCTACTTCGGCTCGACGAGCGATCCGAACTTCAAATCGATCGTGGCCAAGCCGGACAACGTGCCGATCACGATGATGGTGCTGAGCGTGATGCTGTGCGTCTGGATCAGCTTCCGTCGCGCGGCGCTGAATGATTCGCGCATCGCCGCGGGACAGCCGCTGATGGAAGAGGACAAGGACGACAAGGTTTTGGTCTGGCCGGATTTGGTTTACACGGAACTCATCTGCCTGATCCTGGCGACGGCGGGGCTCATCGTCTGGGCGATCATCTCCAAAGCGCCGCTCGAACAGCCGGCCAATCCTGGTTACGCACCCAATCCTGCCAAAGCGCCGTGGTACTTCCTGGGCTTGCAGGAAATGCTCGTGTACTTCGACCCGTGGATGGCGGGCGTGGTGTATCCGGGCCTGATCATCGTCGGGCTGATGGCGATGCCGTACATCGACACCAACCCGCGCGGCAACGGCTACTACACCGTGCGCGAACGCCCGTTCGCGCTGATCACCTTCATGTTCGGATTCCTGATTCTCTGGGTCGTGCTGATCTTCTTCGGCACCTTCCTGCGCGGACCCAACTGGTCGTTCTTCGGGCCCTATGAATTCTGGGATTCGCACAAGGCCGAGGCGTTGAACAATCGCGACATCAGCAACTTGTGGTGGAATGAGATCCTGAAGACAGCTCGTCCAAGCGAAGGCAACAACCGCTTCGCCCCGATCCCGTTCTGGCTGGTGCGCGAATGGCTGGGCTTTGCGCTCATGGGCTTTTATCTTCTGATCGTGCCGGTCGTCCTGCGGTTCACCGTGTTCAAGCGCATGTACGAACAGATGGGCGCCATTCGCTTCGTGCTCATGGTTTTCCTGCTGCTACTGATGGCGCTGATGCCGATCAAGATGGTGCTGCGCTGGCTGTTCAACCTGAAATACTTCATCTACCTTCCCGAATTCAACGCGAACCTTTAGCGAGGCTGGCGAACTGTTCGCCGCGCACCTGGAAATTCGTGAACTGATCGTAGCTCGCGCAACCGGTGCTCAGCAGGACGATATCGCCCGGCGAGGCGATCTTGCGCGCCATCGCTATCGCGTTAGACAGCTCGCCACATTCGTGAATTGCGCAGGACGATTCGAATGACTGGCGGATCGATTCCGCGAGCGCCGGACCGAGCGCGCCAATGGTCATTGCCGCCTTGGCGCGCTGCGCCAGCGCCGTGCAAAGCGCGCTCATGTCCAAGTGCTTGTCATATCCGCCGACGATCTGGATCACGCGCCGCGCCGGAAACGACTCCAGCGCCGCGACGGCGGCCTCGGGGATCGTCGCGATCGAATCGTTGAAATATCGCACGTCATCGGCAGTCGTATGAACGAGCTGAAGGCGGTGCGGCAACCCGGAAAAATCCTTGATCGCAGCCTGCGCGTCGTCCCAAGGAATGCCCAACTCGCTCGCCGCCGCGAATGCGGCCTGCGCGTTGAGTTGATTGTGCCGGCCGGGAATCGTCAGCGCGAATGGCTGGCGATCGCCGATGCCGTACTTCACGATGCGCGCCTTCGTGTAATTCTCGAAGTCCGCCGACTCTTCGTTCTGATCGCTCAGCACCGCGATGTCGTCCGCCGACTGGAAACGCACGATGTTTCGCTTGGCGTCGATATACGCCGCTTCGCTGCCGTGCCATTCGATGTGATCGACGCTGATCATGTTGACCACCGCGACGTGTGGCGACCAGCGCATCGAGCGCAGATGTTCGAGCATGTAGCTGCTCAACTCGAGCACGACCAAATCGCTCGCGTCGATCTGCGGCAGATCAAACAGCAACGAGCCGCCGATGTTTCCGCCCGTCCAAACTTTATTGCGCCCGGCCAGCATCAAGCTCAGCAGCTTGGTTGTCGTGGATTTTCCCTTGGTGCCGGTGACGCCGATGATCTTCGCCGGGCATCGCTCGATGAACAGCCGGATTTCGGTTGTAATCGGCACACCCGCACCGCGCGCGGCTACGAGGAATTCATTCGTCGGCGGAATCGCCGGCGACGTGACGACTAGATCTGCCTGCGTGAAGTCGTCACGGCGGTGTTCGCCGAGGCGAAACTCGATGGGCAATCCATGGAGCTGCCGAATTGAATCGGCAAGCTTCTCCGCTGGCGCTTGATCCGTCACCAGCACCTTCGCGCCAGCCTGAGCCAGCCATCGACTCACCGCAATTCCGCCCCCAAAGTGGCCGAGGCCGGCGACGGTGACGTGTTTGTTTTGAAGATCGTCCATGATCAGCCTGCCGACCATCATATCGGCTCGCCGCATTCGGGGCATCGATCTTTGCTGGCGCGAAGGTCGTAGCCGCAGCTGAGGCACAAGCGGCTCTCGTGACGCGTCGTTATTCGCGATCGACGATATCCCGCCACAACGAGCGGAATCGCAAGCGGCACGGCTAGCGCCCAGTATGGGAACCAGATTGTGTGCTCGGTGCCGCGGGCCATCGATCCGTTGGTCACGTTGGTGATCAACTCAAATCCGTGCCACGGGCCAGCCGGGGTATCGAAGGTTACCCGGTTACTGTAAGTCTTCGTGTGCCAGTGCAGGCGCGGCTGCTCTGCTGATAGTGGAGAGAAGTAAAGCGCTTCGTATCGCATCGAACTGATCATCACGCGTCCGCGGCTGGACCCCAGTGCCATCTGCCAGAACAGGTCTGGCCCGGTGCCTTGATCGCGCTCGAACACGATGATGTTCGATGAATCCTGGCTCCTCGCCCAGAGCACCCCGACAAAGGGCAACAGCAGGCTGCAGGTCCACAGAAGAATCATGCGGAGCCGCTTCATGTTTGAAGAACTGAACGTACCTCGGCGATCATTCGTTCGGCAGCCTTTCGCACAGCGTCGCGCCAATCCGTTGATGTCGCCTTTGGATACAGAATGCTGCGGCTAGCGGACACCAGTCCGCCGCAACCACTCTTGAAGCCTTTGCGCGTCATGTCCGCGGTCGCGCCTTGTGTGCCGTAACCCGGGAGCAGGAAGATCGACTTGGGGAGTCGCGCGCGGAAGGACTCGATCGTATGCGGTTGCGTCGCGCCGACGACTGCGCCGATGTTCGACCAACCGGAATTTCCGACAAGACCCGGAGCTTCCGCTTCCGGCTGCAGGCGGTCAGCGAGCGCTTCGGACCAGGTGCGACCGTCTTGTAGTTTTGCGTCCTGGAAATCGGCACTTCCCGGATTGCTCGTGCGGACCAGCACGAACAGACCTTTACCAGTTTCCTTCGCGACCTTCACGAACGGCGCGATCGAATCCATCCCCAGCATCGGGTTGATCGTGATCGCATCGGGCGTGCTGATGTGCTCCACTTGCGGGAACGAATGCGGCGCGAGATGCGCGTTGGCGTAGGCTTCGCTGGTGGAACCGATGTCGCCGCGTTTGACGTCGCCGATGACGAGCAGCCCCAAGTCCTTCGCTTCTTGCACGAGTTCGTAATACGCTTCGACACCTTCCCACAGATATTGTTCGAAGTAGGCGGATTGAAACTTTACCGCCGGCACGAGCGGGGCGACGGTTTCGAGCACGCCGCGGCAGAAGTCGTGGATGGAATAGAGACAGGCATCGAGATCGTTCGCATCGCGCTTCTTCGCATCACCGGCGATCGCATCCGGCAGCATCTCGAAGATGGGATCGATGCCAACGCACACCGGCGCTTTCTTCCGGGCGATGGCTTCGAGCAGACGATCGACGAATAAATCGCTCATCGGCCCGGGTTCACGCCTCCGCTTCGGTCGGAGTTTCGGCCAGCGCGCGGAGCAGCTCGTCGACGTCGATGCCGGTGTTGCGCAGGGCGTCGATCAGCGCGGTCTTGGGCTCGTCCATCAGGGCCAGCAGCATCACGCGCGTGGATAGCTTTGGCTCGCGGAGCGATCGCGACATCACCAGCGCCGAGTTCAGCGTGCGCTGCGCCTTGGGCGAAAGCGGAAGGTTTCCGGTGACGACCGGCGCGCTCTCGGAATAGGGCAAGACCGAAAGCAACTGCGATCGAACCGCGTCCTTATCCACATGATGCTGGCGAAGCACGCGCTGCGCGTGCGTGCCGCTGACTTGCAGGATCGCGAGCATCAGATGTTCGGTGCCGACAAATTCCTGGTTGAGCGCGCGGGCCTCGGTCTGGGCCTGATCCAGAAGCTTCCGCGTCCCTTCGCTGAGCGGCACGTTGTTGGGCATCGCGATCACTCCGAAACGAAACTACGACGTTTCCCCCGGCCCGCCATGATATCGATGGACGGGCCCGAACGCGATGATTGACTGCGTGGAAAGCAGCACGCCCGCGTGGCGCGGGTGCGCAACGCGGGCGTGCAATCAATTACGTGAATAAGCGAGCCGGCAAACTTATCGTTTGCGGCGATCGCGTCGGGCTTTGCGTTTCTTGCTGCCGATCTTTCGACGGCGCCGTGGCTTTGCCATGTGCGAAGACTCCTTTCCGTTACCTGCGTAAAGTATCTGCAACAGAGCAGATCGTCCAACCGGACGCGCAGACTTGGCAAATTCTGCCCGGTGGATTATCTTGCCGCGTCGTATTTGGGTCGCAGTTTTGGAATGCCAGTACGCCACCTTAGCTCAGTGGTAGAGCGATGCTTTCGTAAAGCATAGGTCGAGAGTTCAACCCTCTCAGGTGGCTTTTCCGTGTCAGCGCTATCGATCCTTCGTAGCGCGGAGGAACTCACCCAGAGATCACGTCAAGTCGTAAAAACCCACAACGCGCAGGGACCGCGGAAGATCACCCCCGGTTTCCAACGAGTCCGCTGTCGAGCCAACCGTATCCTGGGAAATCGTTGCACGATCGCACCGATCGCGATCTCTGCTTCCATTCGCGCCAGCGCCGCGCCGATGCAGTAGTGAATTCCTTGCCCGAACGCCAGATGCTTGTTGTCACGGCGGCGGATGTCGAAGCGATCGGGGTCTTTGAAGACTTCCGGATCACGGTTTGCCGATCCAAGCGAGATCAGCACGATCGCTCCGCGCGGGACGGTCGTGCCGCTGAGCGAGATATCTTCCGTCGCGACTCGGCTGTTCCACTGCACCGGGCTGTCATATCGCAAAATTTCTTCGACGGCCGACGGCATGAGTGTTGGATCATCGCGAAGCTGCTTCAACTGATCGCGGTTGCGCAGGAGCGCCAGCAAACCGTTGCCGATCAGGTTGCTCGTCGTCTCGTGACCAGCGGCCATCAGCAGCGCGCAGTTGGCGAAGAACTCCTGCCGCGTCAGTTGGCCCTCTTCGACGCCACTGGTGAGCAGCGTGCTGATCAGGTTGTCGCCGGGCGATTTCTTCAATCGCTCGACGACTTCATCGAAATATTCGCGCAGCTCCTCGCGGCTCTGCGCCGACGCAGCCTCCTGCGCGACCGTCGGATTGATCGTTAACGCCGCGGCGAAATCGTCCGACCATTTCTTTAGCTTCGGATAATCCTCAGGCGGAAACCCGAGCAGCTCGGCGATCACGATCGTGGGCATCGGGTACGCGAGATCGCGCATGAGATCGATCTGATTTTCCGATGCGACACGATCTAGCCGCTTCTCCGCGATCTGCTCGATCCGTGGCCGAAGCTGCGACATCGCACGCGGCGTGAAGCCGCGATTGAAGATCGCGCGAATCTTCGTGTGCCGGGGCGGATCGATGAACAGCATCGCCAGCGGCTCGCCCGGAATGACGGCGCCCCTGTCGGCGGGCAAGCCAAGCTGATCGCGCACGAGCGGCGGCAGCGCTTCGGGCTGATAGGTGTGTTTGCAAAACCGCGGATCGCGCAGCACCGTCACCACGTCCGCATACCGCGTCACCACCCACACCGGCGCGATCGGATCCTCCCGCACCGGCCAGCGCTTGCGCAGCTTGGCGTAGAGCGGATACGGATCGCTCACGAACTTCGGATGACCCAGGCTGAGCTGGCCATACGCTTTCCAACCGAGGGACGCGAGGCGAACGACTTTTGCAATCGGTCGCGGCAGTCGAGATGAATCGATCCGCATTCGCGATCGCGGCATTCCCTGATCGCGCCACGCCTGTCGACCACGGACGAAATGATCGTGTGTAAATCCGCTCGCGGCCAGCGCCTGTGCAGCGTCGCGTTTGTTGAGCTTCGTCAGCGCCGCCAGCACATGTTCGGTGCCGGTGTGATGATCCTCGAGCATCGCCGATTCATCCCTCGCCACGTCCAGAACGTGCATAAGGAACGATGAAAGCGCTTCAGCTCGACGAGGCAAGGGTTGGCCTGACGGAATCTCAGCATCGATGGCAGCGATCAACCTGGGTCGATTGACGCCCGCGTGATCCAGAACGAACGCTGCCGCGCTTTCATCGTCGCGCGCGATGACGATCAACAGATGCTCCGCCGTCGCTTCCGGTTGCCCGCGCCGGCCGGCTTCTTCAAGGGCGGCGAAGATGGATTTCCGCAATCGCGGCGCAAAATGTTCCCACATTGTCGTAGCCAAATTGTAGACGATTCGCGGCGTCGCGTGACGCGCGCGCGGTCTGCGGTTAAAAGTTCAGACTATGAAGGAGACGATCAAAATTGAATTTGACGGCGGCAGCCGCGGTAATCCAGGCCCGTCGGGGATTGGAATTGTGCTGCGCGCCAGCGATGACACGCCCTTGGTCACGCTTGGCCGGTTCATCGGGAATGCAACGAACAACATCGCCGAATATCGCGCGCTGATCACCGCGTTGCAGGAGGCAGAGAAACTGGGGGCGAAAAATATCGTCATCCACGGCGACAGCGAACTAATCGTTAAGCAGATGACCGGTGTGTATCGCGTGAAACATCCAAACATGATCCCGTTGTACGAGCAGGCCAAGCAGCTTTTGTCGTGCTTCGATTCGCACAAGTTCCAGCACAATCTACGACACAAGAATGAGCTGGCCGATAAACTGGCGAATCTTGCGATGAACAAGAAGGCGGATGTGACTGACATCGACTGATTTTCGAGTACATGCCATGGCCAAGGAAGATCAAACCCGAGCGCTCATCGCTTCGCAGTACGAACGGAACGATCCGATCGGTTGGTTCGAAGCGCTGTATTCGACCGCCAACGGCGATGTATCGCAGATTCCCTGGGCGGATCAGAAACCGAATCACAATCTCACGAGCTGGCTGGATCGCGAGCGAACGGCCGGCACGAATCGATCGGCGATCATCGTCGGATGCGGGCTGGGCGACGATGCGGAAGAGTTGGCGCGGCGCGGATTCGTGGTCAGCGCATTTGATGTTTCGCAGTCCGCGATCGATTGGTGCAGCCGGCGATTTCCTTCGTCGCCTGTAAAATATGCACAGGCCGATTTGTTTCGGATGCCAGGCGAATGGCTCGGAAAATTCAATTTCGTCTTCGAGGCGTACACGATTCAGGCGCTGCCGCGCTCGCTTCGGCCGCAGGCGATTGCGGCCGTGGCGAGCCTTGTCGCGCCCGGCGGTGAATTGCTGGTGATCTGTCGCGGACGCGAGGCGGACGAAGACGATGGATCGCTGCCCTGGCCGCTGACGCACGAGGAGATCGCGTCATTTGAACCGCACGGACTGCGACGCGAATCGTTCGAAAATTATTTTGACGAAGAGCGTGACCCGCCAGTTCGACGGTTCCGCGCGCGTTTTCGGAAAGGCTGATTGCGCAAAATGGAGAAAGTAAGAGTCGGCGTCATCGGATGCGGCGCGATCAGCGGCGCGTATCTGGGCATGGCGAAGAATTTCCCCAACGTGCAGATCGTCGCCGCCAGCGATGTGGATATGTCCAAGGCGCGGGCGGCGGCGGAGAAATATGGCATCGCGCGCGCCTGCACCGTCGACGAACTGCTGGCGGATCCGTCGATCGAGATCGTGTTGAATCTCACGGTTCCCAAAGCGCACGTGCCGGTTGCGCTGAAGGCGATTGAAGCGGGCAAGCACACATATTGTGAAAAGCCGCTGGGCGTGGATCGAGAGGAAGGGAAGAAACTGCTCGCTGCCGCCAAGCGCGCGAACGTGCGCGTCGGATGTGCACCGGACACGTTCATGGGCGCGGGAATTCAAACCGCGCGAAAATTAATCGACGACGGTGCGATTGGCGGGCCTGTCGCGTTCACGGCATTCATGATGTGTCCGGGCCACGAAAGCTGGCACCCCAGCCCCGAGTTTTACTATGAAGTCGGCGGCGGCCCGATGTTCGACATGGGGCCGTATTATCTCACCGCGCTGCTGAACCTGCTGGGGCCGGCGAAGCGTTTGACCGGCGCGGCGTCTATTGCGATTCCAGAACGCACGATCGGGTCGGAGCCGAAGCGCGGGAAAAAGATCACCGTCGAGACGCCGGATCACATCGTCGGCACGATCGAATTCACGAATGGCGCGCTCGGCGCAATTATCCAAAGCTTCGCCACCTATTTCGCGACATACGATGGCAAGCAGCCGATCACGATCTACGGCACCGAAGGCACGATGAGAGTTCCCGACCCCAATGGCTTCGATGGCCCGGTCCACGTGCGGCGGAAGACCGACAAGGATTGGATCGAGATGCCGCACCAATTCGTGGCCGGGTACGGTCGCAGCGTTGGATTGGCGGATATGGCGCAAGCGCTGCGAAGCGGGCGGCGGGAGCGCGCTTCCGGTGAGCAGGCGTTCGCGGTGCTGGATCTGATGCAGGGATTTCTCGACAGCGCCCGCGACGGGCGCGCGGTGGAGCCGGGGTCGTCGTATCAACGGCCGGCACCGATGCCGGCGCGGCTGCCGTTCGGTCAGTTGGATGAATAGCCGAGCATGCCTCTCGGCGTCAGGTTCCCGGCTGCGTTGTCGGTGCGCTGGCGGGAGTTTCCACTTTGAACATTTGTTCGACGGGAAACGCTTTGAACCAGAACAGGTAGATATCTCCCTTGAGCGCTTTCAGCAGCGCCGGGCCGTTCTGTCCGACGCCGGCTACAACTTGATACTGATGTTCGATGCCCAGCGCATCGAGCCGCGCGTGGAAGTCGTCCGTGAAGATGCGATTTGGATCTTCGGCGCCGACGAACATGCGGATCTTCATGCGCCCGCGGATCAGCGCGGCGTTGCGCTCGACGAGCAGAAACGGATCGTTGGCGTCGAAGTAACCCTGGTGGTTGCCCCAGACGTCGGTCGCGATCTCGGGCGATTCTTCCTGGAAATACTTCAGCGGTGCGATTGGCGGCGCGAACATTGAAACAATGCCGAAGATGTCGGGATATTTGAATCCCAGGAACGCCGCGCCATATCCGCCCATGAACAGGCCTTCCAGCGCTCGTGCCTCGCGCTGCGGGAACGTACGGAATGTCGCGTCGACCTTCTGCACCAGCTCATTGACGATGACCTTCTCGATCGGCCGAGCGCCGTCGCGCGTGTCCGTGTACATGCTGCCGAACACCCCGTGTACCGCCACCATGATCGACGGCAGGCACTGCTTGCGCCGGATCATCGTGTCGAGCCGCTGCGCCAGAATGCCCACCTCACGGCAATCGCCGCGCAGCGGCGGTAACACGTAAATCACCGGAAAGCGCACCTTGGGATTCAGGTCATACTCGGGCGGCAGATAAATCAGGTAGCTGATGCGCCGGCCGATGACGTTGCTCTCGAAGCCGACCAGCCGCATCTTTTCCGGAATGTCTTTCGGTGGAATTTCCCACGAATCCTCACTGCGCGGCGGACGCTTCAACTGCTGATCCGGCGGCGGTGGAGGGGGCGTACGGCGATCGGTCTGCGATGGCGCAGTGGTCGCAGAGCTAGGCGTGCCAACACCGATGGGTGCGGCGTGCGAGCAATCCACGCCGACCAGCAGAATCGCGATTATCCACAGCGAAACAGTCCGCACCGAACCTCCAACATCAATCATGGCGCGAATCGTACCGCGCATTCATCCGACTACACCAGACCTCAGCCAAACGTCGACGGCGGATCTTGCGGCGTCGGCGGAACATCACTCTGATTGTCCGTTCTCGGCGGCTGCGCGTCACGCAGCGCGTTGTCGCCGAATCGTTTGCGATACTGTTCGACGCACGTCTTGATCGTCGTCAGAAATCTCGGCACCACCGCGGCGGGAATGTAGACGCGTGCGGAAACCGCCGGGGTTGGGTAGAAACCGGTGATAAAGTCGAAAAAGAATTCGGTCGCCGAGTGACCGATCAGCACTTGGTTGCTGTACGAGCCGCTCATCAATTCATCGGGCAGTTTGTAGTTGTCGTAAATCTCCTGAATGCTCGGCCGCTGGTGCGGCTGCGGGATCGGAAGCGGCGGAGGGTTGCCGAACGTGCGCGTATAGTTCTCAAGATTAGTGGTCAGCGCGTTGACGAATTCCGACATCGTCGCCGGCGTCATCACCACGCGCGCGTTGATCT
>JACMJD010000542.1 GCA_014380825.1 Phycisphaerae bacterium
CGAGATGACGCCGAACCATCGCTGATACCACGGCATCGCAAGAAGCTGCGCGTTACCGATCCACCGCGCCGATCCGAACGTCGCGGCCAATGCATTTCGGAAAGGAAGATCATTGAGTAGAAAGCTGAACGCGATCAGCGCGGTGACGAAGATCGGGACGAGCAGCGCCGCCAGATGCGCGCTCGTCCGCCGTCGCGTCGCGCGAGTCGCGTACAACGATGCGCTCACGCCGACGACGATCGGCACCAGAACGCTGATGAAGATGCCGAACTTCGTGAGGAACACGAACCCCAACGCGCAACCTGCGACGATCAACCATCGCACGCGCTGCGTCGTCAGATACATTCTAAGGAGACAGATCGCGATGAACGCGCCGATCACGCCGTGCGTCGCTTCATGTTCGTACGGGAGCGCGAAGTTGAATCCGCGACTGCCGGGCATGAGCGCGAACAGCGTCATCAGCACGACGCAAGCGACGGCGGCGGCGATCGGGTCGGCGAACTGCCGCCAGAGCCACCAGATCATCGCGATCAGCCCCCCCAGCAGCACCAGGTTTGCGATCGTCAGCACGCTGACGCGCGGGCCGAAGGTGCGGAACAGTTGCGCGTTGATCTGTTGCGAGATCGGGCCGTTCAGATGCGCGATGTCGCGGTACAGCGTCTTTCCCGCTGCCAGTTGTTGCGCGATGTAAAGCTCGCGGCCGGTGTTGTAAACCGGGTCGGACCAATCGCCCCAAGCGCGATAAATGAGGAACGCGCCGAGCGCCACGATGATCGCGATCGATGCGATATCGAAAATCATCCGCCCGCGCGCGCTCGCGATGACGGTTGGGGGCGCATCTGGCGAGAGAGCGTCATTCATACGTCATTCTGGGCATCATTCTGGCGTCATTCGGGGCGTCATTCGGGGCCGGCGGTTGGCTGTGGGATCGCGTCGATCGGATTATCGCGTGCATGGCCGGCGCGCGTGCGCAGGATCATTGTCCACCCCGCCACCGCCAGCACCAGCGCACCGGCGAGCGCGAACGGGCCGGTGATGTGCCGCGCGTAGAGCGCGGTCGCGACGATCGGGCCGATCACGCGCGCCAGGCTGCCGAGCATGTGATAAAGCCCGAAGGTCGTGCCTTGCCGGCGCGGATCGGCGTGCTGGCTGATCAACGCTGACAGCGTTGGCGTCTGAATGCTTCGGCCGGTCGCGTTGAACAGACCGGCGAGCAGCATCAACATCACGCCGCCGCGCACGGAGATCGACCCGTTCCATCCGACCAGCACGTAAATCGCCATCGCCAACGCGACGATGACGGCACCCGTGATCATCAGATTCCATTCGCCGAATTTCTTCGTCAATCGTCCGACGAGTCCGCCCTGCACGATGATGATGATCAGGCCGACGAACGCGAAGAACCCGCCGACCTGAAGTTCCTGAAAGCCGAAGCGGTCGTTGAGGAAGATCGCGAAGACCGATTCGAGCATCACGAAGGCGCTCATCGTGAGGAATGAGATGCCGAGCATCTGCACGAGCGTTCGGTTGCGGAGGATCGGCAGGAAGCGCGCCGGATGCAGCCAGAGCAGCATCTCGTCTTCTGAATCGCGTGAGTGCCGCGCCGGTTCGCGCAGGCGGACGATGGTCATGACGGCCGCGAACCCGCTGAATGCAGCCGCCGCGAGTGCGGGCAAGCTGCTATGGAAGTGCCCGAGCAATCCGCCCAGCGCGGGGCCGATGCAGAAGCCGATGCCGAATGCGGCGCCGAGAACACCCATCGCCTTGGCGCGATCTTTCGGCGGCGTGACGTCGCTGACGTACGCCTGTGCCGTTGAGATGTTTCCGCCGCTGAATCCGTCGATGACGCGCGACGCGTAAACGAGCAGCAGCCCGGTCATCGGATTGGCCCAGGTAACGCCGGTCGCGGCGGCGAGGATCAGATATCCGGTGACGCTGCCGATTTGCGAAAAGATCAACACCGGCCGCCGCCCGATTCGATCGCTCGCCAGGCCGAGAATGGGCGAGCCGATCAGTTGGCACAGTGAGTAGACCGAAAACATCAGACCGATTTGCAGGTCCGATGCGTGAAACTGTCGCGCGTAAAACGGCAGCAGCGGAATGATCAGGCCGAAGCCGATGAGGTCCGAAAGCACGATGAAGAAAATCGCCGCCATCGCACCTTTTGGAGGAGGCGGCGCGATCGGTTGGCTCTCGTAATCCAGCGGCTCGGACATCGTCGGAGAACTCTAATCCCAAGACGAAGAATTGTCGTCCTGCTCACGCGGCGCAGCCGCCGCTTGCGGCGTCGCGGATGCAGGAGTGCCCGGCCGCGCGGCGCTTCCGCATTTGCGACGCCGCAAGCGGCGGACCTGCATCACGCTCAGCTTTCATACGCCCAACGACCGATAACTATTCGGATGAGCGTCTTCACCGCCTGCTGCGCGGGATCAACCTGGAAGCGACTGAGCATCGCCGCCGCTAAAGCGGCGAAGTCGCGGTTGCGCGATCTGGGCACGCTGCGCGTTGATGAGAATTGGTCCACGCGAGCCGCGGTCTGCGAAACCTGCCCGATGCGCATCATTCGTCGCGGCGTGTCGTACTGTGGCAAGCCCCTCCTTGAACAACCCGTGCGCGATTTGGCGACCGATGGTTGCGGCTGCCCGACGATCTCCAAAGCTAGAACGCCCGGCGAGCATTGCCCGCTCGATGCGCGCAACGCGCTCGTGCAGCTCAACGTCACGCCTTGTCAGTGTAAATGGTGCGCGCGCTAGTTCCCGCTATTCAGGGCATCCAACAACCGATCCAAGTTATATCGCAGCAGCGACAGATAACTGTCGCGGCCATTGGCGGAGCTGGAGCCGTAGGGGTCCATGGTGATGATTCGGAACCCCGTGCGCTTGGCGAGATCCTGGATCAATCCCGGCGAAGTATCGGCACGGACGATCAGCGTGACCAGATGCTCATCGCGGCTGGCGCGTTGCAGAGTCGCGACCTGCTGATCGCCGATGCGATCGACGGTCGTGCCCACCACGTGCACGATGTCGACGCCGAACCGCTCGGCCAGGTAATCGAATTCGTGCGTCAGCGACATCACCCGCCTGCGCTTCGCGTCGCGAAACTTGGGTTGATATTCCTTCACGAGCGCTTCGAGTTGCTCGGTCACCTGCTTGGCGCGCGCATCGAAATAGACCTGGTGATTCGGCCGCAGCGACTTCAATCGCCGCGCCAACTCCTCGGCGGCGCGCTGGCCGATTACAGGGTCAAGCCATTCCAGACCGATCTGCGCGTCCTCGTTCTGCCCCGGCGTGGGCTGAGATGCGGGCGCGCCGCGCAGCGCATCCAGGCGAATCACGCGCGCCGGCTCGAGCGGATTGCTCGCATCCGCCACCGCCCACGGTTCGCTTCCGCCGGCGATCACAATCTGCGCGCGATTCTTCTGCTGCATCACCGCCGCGCCGGGCTGGAAGCCGAGCAGCGATCGGCCGCCCTCGATGGCGAAGTCGACCTCGACGTATTTGCCGCCCACCTGTCGTGCTAGGTCCGCGACGGTGTGTACCGTTGCAAACACGCGCACCGGTTCGGTCGATACGGCCGACGCTTGGGGCTTTTCGCATCCTGCGGATTGCAGCGCGCAGACCGTCAGCACGGCGATGAAAAGCGTGCGTAAATGGGCCATTTTCGATTCGTTCAGTGGACTAACTCCCCGATAGCTAGTTCGGCCAAAAGACTACCCGGATTTGCCATGGCCGGGTGATTCAACCAATGCTATAGTTTGGCACAGCAATTGCCGTATCGTCGAATCACTCACGTAAGTGGCGAAATTGTATGCAGTTAACACAGTCAGCCTCAATGCGGATGGATCAGCGCCAGCTGCTCACGCCGCGCATGATCCAGTCGATGGAGATCCTCCAGTTGCCGCTGATGGCACTGGAAGAACGCATCGAACAGGAGCTGCAGAACAACCCGGTCCTGGAGCTTCGCGAGGCGGAGGACGACGGCGAAACCAAGCATTCCGAGAACGTCGCCGAAGACCAGCACAAGGAGTTTTCCGAAGACGAACAAGCGCTCGTCGTAAAGAACGACGGCGACGGCCACGAAGATTTTGAGCGGCTCGCAAAGATCAGTGAATTCCTCGAAAACGAGGAGTTCGTCACGAACGGAAACTTCCGCCAGGGCGCGTACGAAGGCGAAGGCGA
>JACMJD010000543.1 GCA_014380825.1 Phycisphaerae bacterium
CGTCACGATCATCCCGGCCAGCAGCACGCTCACCGTGTCGAATCTTCAAAGCACATCGCACGCGATTTCCAAGAACGGCGCGGGCGCGCTCGCCGTCAACAACATTCGCGCCGCCAGCCTGACGATCAACGCCGGCGCCGTCGCGATCCTGACCGACGGCTCCGCTAGCGGCACGAGCCGGGTTGGCGCGCTGTCGATTGCGCCGCCATCGACGCTCGATCTAACCGACAACGACCTCGTCGTTCAGAACGGCGACTACGCCGCGACCATCGCGCTCGTCGCCCAATCACGCAACGGCGGCGCGTGGGATCAGCCCGGCATCATCAGCAGCGCGGCCAGGAATCACGCAACGCACTCCACCACGCTCGGCGTGTTGCGGGGCTCCGATTACCTCGCCGTCAACGGCAACACCTTCGGTCCGTTCACCGTCGACGCGAACGACGTGCTCGTGAAATACACCTACTACGGCGACACCGACTTCAACGGCGTTGTCGACTTCGACGACTACAGCCGAACCGACAACGGCTTCAACAACGACCGCACGGGCTGGATGAACGGCGACTTCGACGCCAACGGCATCGTCGACTTCGACGACTACAGCCTGATCGACCAGGCGTTCAACACGCAGAGCGGCACGCTACGAAGAGCCATGAGCTACCTCGACGGCAGCGACCGCAGCGACGAAGGAATGAACAGCCCGGTCCTGCAACTAGTGGTGGATCATTTCCAACAGTTCGGCCAACGGTACGCCACGGGTTTCCTGAGTTCCGTGCCCGAGCCGACCGGCGTGCTGTGGCTCAGCGCGCTCGCGGCGATCGCTTCGCGTCGATCACGGCGCAACCGCGCGAGATAACCGTTCGAGATCAGACTCTCGAGGAGCACACATGCTGCGTCGATGCGCTGTCTTCCTCACACTGCTTGTTCTGACCCTCGCCCGCACGGGCGTTTGCGCCGGCCCCGCGGACTCGGAGGCGATGGCCTTCTCACGCAAAATGGGCATCGGCTGGAACCTGGGCAACACACTCGAGGCCACCGGCATCAATGGCTCTTCCGTCCGCGAGTTCGAGACCTGCTGGGGCAATCCGGTCACGACCAGGGAGATGTTCGACGGCATCAAGGCCGCCGGGTTCAAGTCCGTGCGCATTCCGGTGGCCTGGTCGAACTTGATTGCTGCCGACCACACCATCGACAAGGACCTGATGGCGCGAGTAGAAGCCGTCGCGAAGTACGCGCTGGACAACGACCTGTACGTCATCATCAACATTCACTGGGACGGCGGCTGGATCAAGAAGTTCTCCACCGACTACGAAGGAACGTTGATGAAGTACAAGATGATCTGGCGGCAGATCGCTGAGCGATTCAAGGATCATTCCGATCACCTGATTTTCGAATCGATGAACGAGGAAGGGTGCTTCGACGACCTGTGGAATCGCTGGGGCGGCGAACCTGCGCAAAAGGACAAAGCCTTCGAGATCCTCAACAACGTTAACTTGGAATTCGTCAATCTCGTCCGCGCGTCAGGCAACAACGCGCAACGCTATCTGCTGATCGCCGGCTACGCGACCGACATTGCCTGCACGGTTGATCCCGCGTTCAAAATGCCGAAGGACCCGGTAAATCGCAGCATGGTGTCTGTTCACTATTACGACCCGTCGACCTTCACGCTTCTGGAGAAGGACGCGGACTGGGGCAAGGCCGCTCACACCTGGGGCACAGACGCGGACGTTGCCAAGGTGAAAGCGGACATGCTGAAGGTGCAGCAGCGCTTCATCGACCAGGGCATTCCGGTCGTGCTTGGCGAGTTTGGCTGCAGCAGCAAGAAAGACCCGGCCAGCACGCACCAATACCTCACCACCGTCTGCGAGACGGCGTATTCGCTGGGCATCGTTCCGATGCTGTGGGACATCGGCGAGATTTACGATCGCCGAACCTGCAAGTTGAAGAACCCCGAGCTTGGCCGGGTGCTCGCACGGATCGCCGCTACGCCTTGATCCCGCTCGTCGCGATGCCCTCGATGAATCTCTTCTGCGCGAGGAAGAAGATGATCACGACCGGCAGCATCATCACCGTCGACACGGCCATCACCAGGTGCCACGGCGAGCCGCGGGCGACGCCGGTGAGGCCAACGAAGTTCAGGAGCGCGATCGGCAGCGTGTATTTCGAATCATCGTGCAGATAGAGCAGTGGGCCCCACAGGTCGTTCCACGATCCGAGGAACGTGAACACGGCGATCGTCAGCAGCGCGGGCTTCGAGAGCGGCAGGAAGACGTTGAAGAGGATTCGCAATTCGGATGCGCCGTCGATGCGGGCGGCCTCGACGTATTCTTTGGGGATCGTGAGGAAGAATTGCCGCAGCAGAAAGATCGCGAAGACGTTCGTGCCGAAGAAGGCCGGCAGCAGCAGTGGGGCGTATGTGTTCACGAGTCCGAGATGACTGAACCAACTGAACAGCGGGATCACCGTCACCTGCGACGGCAGCATCGCGGTGCTCAGCAGCAGCGCGAACAAAATGTTCGACCCTCGCGTGCGCAGCCGCGCAAACGCATACGCGGCCAGCGTGCAGGAGATGAGCGTGCCGACGATCGTGAGAATTGCGAGCGTGCTGGAGTTGATAAAGTAGCGCAGGAACGCGAAGGAGGTGAGTGCCTCGCGATAATTCTCCCAACGAAACTTCGCGGGAATCCACGCGGGCGGCGATGCGAGGATTTCATCGAAGCTCTTCAGCGAAGTGAGCAACATCCACGCCAGCGGCATTAGCATGATCACTGAGCCGACGAGCAGCGTCGCATAGACCGCAAGGCGCGACGGAACAGTGGATGTTTCGCGACGGACGGGCATGAGTGGGGCGAGTGTAGCAGGAACCGACTTTAGAGTTCAGAGGTCAGTTGTCAGACTGGCCGGTAGTGGGTCAGATTGATGATTTCTAACTAGCACCAAGGTCCGCAATAAATCGGCTCTCCTTCCGAATCTCCGCCTTCGGAATCGATAGGCATTCGGCCACACATTGCAGAACACGATCCCAACTGTCCGTTGGAACGGTAGCCCCGCGTTCGATGAGAATCTTGCAGAATCGCAAATGGATCTCGCCGATGGTGGGATCGACTCTAGGAAGTCGCTTGTGTGTTAGTTGCTCATCGGAAAAATACAGGCGGTTCCAGTCGCGCTTCGGAAGCTTGACGCAGAACGCCTTTTCTAACCGGAAGGCGAGATCGAGAGCGTCGATACCCACGGCGGCATCCTACCGCGTACGTGGAGGGTCACGTTGATTTATCTGCCTCGGTTATGAGCCATGCTGAGCCATGCTGATGAATCTGTTATCCTTGCAGCTCGGTCGTCGGCGCAATCCTTGGCCCGGCCAGCGATTGGGCCGACGTCGTTGATTCGATCAGATCGCAGCGGATTTTGGCCGCTTTTACTGGGGTTTCGACGTAGAATGCTCGTGCCGCCACGCGGTCTGCGCGTGTTCGCGGCCATCTCGTGCGATCGTTCGCTTGCCAACGTTCCAACGGCGGGTGAATCCATTTCTGACCTCTGACTTCTGAACTCTGACCTTTCGATTTTCTGTCGGTAACGAAGCCGTTTGATCGGCGACGAGGCAGGCACGGAAGTATCGGCCGGGCCGGGGGTTCGCGGAATAGTGGAAGGAGGTGCGGGTCGAAAACGTGATCCAATCTAGCGAACGAAGCCGTTTGATTTCGGGGTCGAACTGAGGGCTACGCGGTGGTTGGCCGATGGCGCGAGGATGCTGCGGAAGGGTCGCGCGGTGGTCAGCCGGTGGTTCGAGGGATTCGACATCACGGAGGGAATCGAATCATGGAACGATTGGACGGGCCGTCAGATCACCAGATTCTTCAACTCTCCGAATGAACCCACCGTTTGCCGAGTCCGAAGTTGATCGCGGTGAGGATGAGGATCGCGAGGAACAGCAGCCACGCCATCGCGCTGGCGAGGCCCATGTGAAAATAGTTGAACGCCTTCTGGTAGAGATTTAGCGCATAGAACAGCGTCGCGCGCGCGGGGCCACCGGGACCGGCGC
>JACMJD010000544.1 GCA_014380825.1 Phycisphaerae bacterium
GATTGATGCCGCAATATCGGAAGTACAACAGCAGCGACGACAGGTAGAACAGCGCGCAAAGCAGAACCTTCTGCTGCGCGATCCACGCGATCGTCGCGATCTGCACCGGATGCACCGCAAACAGCGCGGCCGCCAACCAGGCGCCGGGCACTTCGAGCTTGCGAAGCACCGTCCACAGCAGCAATGTGACCAGACCGTGCAGGATCAGGTTGACGACGTGATATCCGGCGGGCTTTTCGCCGAAGGCCTTGTACTCGAGCAAATACGCGGTGAACGCGATCGGATACGGCCCTTCCATCCGCTGCGGCGAGAGCCAGATCGGCTTAAGGCCTTCCCACGATCGCAGCGCGGTGTTGTCGCGCACGTGCGTGTCATCCTGCGGCAGGAACTTTCCGTTAATGGCCGGCGCGCCGGCGATGAACGCGAGCACGAGCAGCGCCAGCGCTGCAAGAATCCATCGCGCACCCGGCGCGATCGTGGTCGTGATCGCATCGGCCGGCGGCGCGGACTGATCCGATTCGATCGGCTCATCCGGATGAAACGTGATCTGAACCTTCGGTCGCGGCGCAGCCATCAACGAACTTCCCCCATCAACGAGCTTCCCGCTGTTGAAACGACGCTCCGGTGATTTCGAAGACGCGCATCGTCCGATCGATCGCTTCGCTCAGCGCGTTCGCGTCGGCAGAGCCGGCGCTGTGCGGCGCGAGGCGCCGCCACATCGCATCCAGCTCCGACAAACAGCCCAGCAGGTTACGTGTCGACAGGTTCACGAACGCCGCCGGTCCGATCTCCGGTCCGGATGCACCCTTCGCCAGCAGTTGCTCGATCATGCGCGCGTCGCTCGTCCACGCTTCAAGGCGTCGCGCGATTTCCCGATTGGCGCGAAAGACCGCGCTGTGTTCGATCCCGCGTCGCACGAGGTTGAGCAGCTCCGGAAAATTCACCGGCTTGATCATGTACGACAGCACCGGCAAGTCCGCGGACTTCAGAGCAGACGTCGCGTCGGGATACGCCGTCACCAGGATGACCGGCAATCCTTCGGCGATCTGCGGCAGATGCTTGATCAGCTCCAGATCCGGATTCCCCGGCATGCGGATGTCGGCGATCAGCAGGTCATATTGATGAGCCGTGTTCAATTCCGCGGCGGCCGCCAAGCCATCCGGGACGGTCTGGCATTCATATCCTTCGCGGCGCAGCAAATCGGCGAGCGCGTCGACGAACGTCTTTTCGTCATCGGCGATCAGAATCTTTCCCTTCGATGCAATCGCCATGACAGTGCCCCCCGGACAAACTTACTCGGATGATCTCGGCTGCAACGGCAGCACGACGCGGAAGGTGGTGCCGTGGCCGACGCCCTGGCCTACAACCGTATCGAACTCGATGTGCCCTCCCATCGCCAGCGTCAGGCTGTTCGCCACGCTCAACCCAAGACCCAGGCCGGCCGACGGCATCGTACTCTTGGTTGTGAAGAACGGCTCGAAGATCTGGTCGCGATGCGCCTCTTCGATCCCGCTGCCGTGATCGGTGATGGCGATCACAACGCGATCATTCGCATCGCTCGCAACGCTCGTTGAAACTTCGACTTTCGCATCTTCCGGAGACGCTTCGATCGCGTTGCGGATGATGTTCAGCATCACCTGTCGCAGCGCGTGTTCGGGCAGCGTGACCTGCATCTCCGACGTGCCGCCGCAGCAGTTCACACAAACACGGCGCGCCTCGGCGCTGGGCTCAAGCAGCGCGACGACCTCGCGCAGCGTGTCGCCGATGCAGAATGTTTTCGCCGGCTCGGTTTCGGGACGATAGACCACGAACATCTGCCGCGTAATCTGGCTGATCCGTTCGATCTCGCCTTCGACCCGCGCAACATACGAGTGATACTTGTTGTCGGTCGGCACCGCGTCTTTGATCAGCGCGAATGCGCTGGCGATCCCGGCCAGCGGATTGTTGATCTCATGTGCGATTCGCGCCGCGATGCGCCCGGTGGCCACGACTTTCTCGGCCTCGACGCGTTGGCGTTCCAGCTCTCGGATGCGCTCGGTGCGCTCGCGCACCAGTTCGTTCAGCTCCTGCGCGTGACGGCGAAGCTGGTTTTCCAGCTCCTTGCGCTCGGTGATGTCCTGCGTGATGCCGACCACGCGATAAACTTTGCCTTCGATGTCACGCACCGGCATCGCCCGGCTATGCAACCACCGAATGCTGCCATCCTTCCGCAGCAGACGGAATTCCTTGTCCCAACCCTCCGTCACGTCCTGCACGAACGCGGTCGCGCGGTCGTCCGGATGCACACTATTGATCCAGTTGGCCGGCTGGTCGTACAGTTCCTGCGCGCTCTGTTGCCAGATACGCTCGAACGCCGGACTGACGTAAAGCGTGCGCCGTTCGGCCGGGTCCATCACCCAGAAGATTTCCTCGATGTTCTCCGCGATCTGCCGCAGGCGCTCTTCGCTCTGACGAAGCAGTTGCTCGTCGCGCTTTCGCTTGGTCACATCCTGGCCGAGCCCGATGATCGGACCGCCTTCGACGCGGATGTCGATCCAGGATGTATCGAGCACTCGGCCATCGCGCGTGCGCGATGGGAAATCGCCCCACGTGCCGTCGCCGCGAGTGATGAACTCGCGCACACGCTTGAGCACGTCCGGATCGGGATACATTTCCGAAAGCACATCGCGCGCGAGCGCGTCTTCGGCAGAGTATCCGAGCGTCTCCTGCCAGGCGCGGTTCACCAGCAAGTATCGCCCGCGCGGGTCGAAGAACGAGACCATCACCGGCGCGTAATCGAAAATCGTCTGAAGGATTTCCTTCTGCTCGCGCAGCGCATCTTCGGCGAGCTTGCGCGCCGAGATGTCGCGCGTCGCGCACAGGATCTGCACGGGCTGGCCCTGATCGTCTTTGACGATGCTGGCGTTGGTTTCAACCCAGACGTACTTCTCGTCCTTGCGTCGCAGACGCCACGACACCATCGATTCGCGTCCGGCGAGGTTTGTCTCGTGAGAATCCCTTCGAACGCGGGCCCGGTCGTCGAGATGCATGATCTCATACGCATCGCGGCCGACCAATTCCTCCGGATTGAAACCGGTCAGGTCAGTGCAGGATGGGCTGGCGTATTCGAATCGCCCGGTCATGTCGTGCAAGCTGACGAAATCCGCCACCGATTCCGCCAGCGAGCGGAACCGCGATTCGCTGGCGGCCAGCGCTTCTTCGGCGCGCTTGCGGTCGTCGATATCGGTCGACAGCCCGACCCATCGCGCGATCTGGCCTTCACTGTCGCGCAGCGGCAGGGAGCGTGAGAGGAACCAGCGATACGCGCCGTCGTGACGGCGCATTCGATATTCCAGCTCGGTCGCTTCGCCGGATGCGGCGCCTCGACCGCCCTCTCTCACGACGCGCTCCAGATCGTCGGGATGAATCGCTTCCGTCCAGCGCGTCTTCGCGGAACCTGCCGGCATGCCGGTGTATTCGTACCAACGGTGGTTGCAGTAATCGATCGTGCGCTCGGCGTCGGCGGTGTACATGATGGCGGGGATCGCCTCGGCCAGCGTGCGATAATTCTTCTCGCTGGTTTGAAGCGCTTCCTGCATCAGCAACGTCGCGGTCACATCCTGCACCAGCGACGCGACGCCCACCACGTGCCCCGCCTCATCGATCAGCGGCGTGTTGTACCACTCGCACAAAATGACCCGGCCATCTTTGGTGATGTTGCGATTGGTGCTGCGCAGGCCGCCCCGCGCGGCCAGCAGCGCGGGCAACACCTTGCCGACTTCCACCTGCTCGTCCAGCGGCAAGATCAGATTTGCATACTGGCCGACAACTTCTTCCTTTGTGAATCCGAAGATGCGCTGGGCTGCGGGATTCCAGTCGCGGAAGCAGAAGTTCGCGTCCCATTCGATCACCGCCAGCGGCGTCTGCTCGACGTGCAACCGGCGGCGCTGCTCTTCGCTGCGCATCGCCTTCTCGGCGAGCTTGCGCTCGGTGACATCTCGATTGATCGTGACGATCGCCTGCTGATTCTTATACGTGATGGCGGCCGCGTTGATCTCCAGGAACATCTCGGTGTCATCCTGCCGACGATGCTTGATCTCGAAGTGATGATGCTTCCCGCGCAGCAGCGTCTCGGCGACGTTCTCCTTCGACTTCTCCGGCTCCAGTGAGATCGACGCCAGCGTCATTCCAAGAAACTCGCCGCGCGAAAACCCATAGACGGCGCACGCGCGCTGGTTGACGTCAAGGATTTTCTCGTCGTCCGCCGAGATGATCAGGATCGCATCGTGCGCGTTTTCGAACAGGCCACGATAATCCTGGATCGTCTTCTTCAGCGTCTCTTCGGCCAGGTGACGTTCGGTGACGTCATTGATAATCGCCAGCCGACACGGTCGGCCATCGTGATCGATGTCATAGCTCATCACCTCGGCGTAGATGAGCGTTCCATCGCGCCGCAGATGACGCCATTCGCCCGACGTATATCGTCCGGTCTCGAAATTCGCGATCCGGTCCAGCAGTGCCGGCACATCCTCCGGCGGGCGGATGTCCTTCAGCGTCATCCGCAGAAACTCATCGCGCGTATAACCGTAGCGCTCGATGGCCGCCGGATTGACTTCAAGAAACGCGAGGGTTTTCAGATCGTAAATCCAGGCCGGCTGAAAATTTTCCTCGAACAACACCCGCCGCCAGACCGGATCGATCGGCGAATGCGGGATTGTCGAAGCCAGTTCGTCAGATGTGCTCATGACCGAGAGATTAAGATATCCTCGGTCGCACGCATTTGCGAAAATCAATCCCATCGCCTCGATTGGCGAGCCAGCCCCAGATCGGTTGCGTGAATACCGCACGGTACGCTTGCGTTGAC
>JACMJD010000043.1 GCA_014380825.1 Phycisphaerae bacterium
CTTCGACATCCGGATTCCGCTGCGTGATCACGCCAACGAGTTTTTCGCCTGGCATGACTTCGTCGAGCAGGTTCTTGCTTTTCTGCCGGCCGACGTTGAGCGGGATGACCGTGCCGGGGAAGACGACGATATTGCGAATCGGCAGGATCGGCATCCTATTCGGGATCGTGATGCGCTGCCCATTGCCGCCCGACTTGATAACGGTACCGGTCGGAAGCCGTTCGATGATGAGTGAGTCAGCCATGATTGAAGAAGTTGTCAGTTGTCAGTTGCGAGTTGTCAGTAATGCGATTGCATCACCACTGGCAACTGACAACTGATAACTGGCAACTATTTCTTTGGTATTTCGATCCACAGAATTCCGTTCCTGTGCTCGGCGGTGATTCCTTTGGGGTCGACGTCGTGGGGCAGCTCGACCAGGCGGGCGAAGCTGCCATGATCGATCTCCATCAGGTGAACGCGCGTCCGCCCGTTGCCGGGGCCTTCGGCGTCTTTGGAGACGATTGGCACCGCGCGCGTGCCTCGCACGGATAACCGATGATCCACGACTTCGATGTCGATCTTTTCCTTGTCCACGCCGGCCAGGTCGACGCAGACTTGGTAGCTGCGTGCTGTTTCGTACAGGTTGACGTTGGGCGTCCAGGTTTCATTGGGCGAGAAGCTGTAGTAGCCCTTGTTGAGCTGCTCGAGGATCTTGCCCATCTGGCGAGCCATGCTGCCAAAGCCTTCATCGGTGGCTACTGCGATCGACATGTGGCGACTCCGGTTCTTGCGAGGGCATCATAGGACCAAACTCCAAGCCGCGATAGCGCCCAAACCCGAGCCTGAACTCACGTTTGCCGCCGCGCGTTGACTTCCCCCCGCGCGGTTTGACTTGGCAGGGCGGAATTTGCACAATTCTCATCTGCTTCAAGAGTTGCACCCATGATGTTCGGACCAGCCGTCCCCCTGCGGAGAAACAACCCGATGCGATCCAACCAGCGCCAACTGACCCACTCTGCGCTCACGCGAATCTCGACTGCCGTCGCCATCGGTCTGGGCGTGTTCGCGATTGGCGGATGCGATACCGATGCCAACCAGGCGGATAAGAAAATTCGGGCCGGCATCCAGCAGGCAATCGATCATCGCAGCGTACACAGTCCTGAATCTGATCAGTTGGCAGACAAGACGCTCAAAGAAGCGTCGCAGGATTCAAACGGCTCGCCCGCGACTCGGGCGCAGCTGGCGGCGATGCGCGGGCAGATGAATGTGGATTTCGCACTGGATCTGATGCGGAAGATCGATCGCAGCGAGCTGGAATTGTCGCGCGTGCAGTTCGACCTTGGGCAAGTGGCTTTTCAACTCGACGCCGGCAGCTCGATGGTGTCGGGGTATGGAAAATATGACCCGGCCGCGTCGCAGAAAATCATCGCGCAGCAGATCGTCGATGCGCAAGGCGGGCCCGACAAGCCGACCTGGGAATTCCAAACGTTACAGATGCCCACGATCGAGGCGACGAAGCAGAACATTGCCGCGCTGGAAGCTGACCTGGCAAAACTCACCGAGCAGGTTCAAACGCTCACGACGCAGCGCGACGCTGTTCTGAGAGATGCCGAAGCCGCGGGAAAGTCCGCTGACGAGAAGCAAGGGCGGGAATCGGTGGAGGAGTTCAAGCGCGCCACGATGTTGCGCAAAGATGCCGGCAACCTATTCACGCAGATCGAAGAGACCAACGCGAAAATGGTTCCGATCCAACGCGACCTCGCGGTGGGCCAGGGCCAGCTCCAAGTGTTGAATGAAGTGGTGAAGCAGCTCCAGGCTCAGCAGGTGGCGTTGGACACCGGCTGGAAGTCGATGCAGGAACAGATCGCGGTGCAGAACCAGCTGGCGAAGAAAATCGTCGGCGCGGAAGGCGGAGGCGCCACGCCACCGTCAACAGGTCCGGCGATCAGCGGAGCTTCAGTCGCCGAGAAGGCGTCGGAGATTAATACGATCGCCGGCGAACTGAAAACGCTCCGCGGCGAAGCGCACTCGCACTTGGACGAGGCGGCTAAGCAATTCAAGGACGCGTACGCATCCGCCGACGCGTTGCGGCGAGATCTATCGGAGAAGATCAGCGCGATCCCCGATCCCAACCGCGCCGACGCGAAGGCATACAAGGCCGCCCAGGAAATCATGAACCCGCAGGTGTATCGGCTTCGCGAAGGGGCGACCAATCGATTGATGGGCGCGCTGTATTCATCCGAAGGTTCGAGCTTGATGAGCCGGATCAATCTCCAGGCGTCGGTCGAGCCGATCATCAAGCGCGCCGGCGCCGCGGTGCCGAGCGTGCTTCAGCCGGGAAATCTTGCGAAGGACATGGCCACGGCGTTCAACCTCGCCGACGAAGCGTACAAGGCAGCTGATGAGGCGCTGAACAACGTGCGCGAGGGCGTGAGTTCGAACGAAACGAAAGCCGCCGCGACGGTCGAGCAGATCCTCACCAACTACGGCTGGGCGCAGGTGCTGAAGGCCAATGGTGATGCAAAGGGCGCGCAGGAAAAGTTAGACAAGGCGATCGCGCTGCGCGACGGCGCCGCCACTGCCGAGCCCAGGATCAAGCTGCCCGCGCTGCCGTCTGAGCTTGGTCCGACACCCGGCGCAGCGGCGCCCGCGACTCAACCCGCCACCGACGCGCCCGCGACGCAGCCGGAAGCGCCGGTCGACACGCCCGAGGAGGCCGCCGCGCGTGAGGTGCTGAACAAGTACGTCACCGCGATGACCACGAACGATCAGGACACGATCAAGTCGATCGTTCAAGTCGAGGCCGGGTCGGAAGCGGAATTCGAGCTACAGCTCAAGCTGCTGACCGATTTGGCGAAGCTGAAAGAAGTAGTCACGACAAAGCTCGGCGACGCAGCAGGTAAACAAATTCAGACTGGCGAAGCGGGCCTGGTTCTGCTGCGAACGGCCAAGATCACTCTCAACGGCGACGAGGGAAATATCGAGCTTCCAGTCGTCGGCCCGAAAAAAATGTTCGTCCGCAGCGAAGGCGCTTGGAAGCTGTTCTTCGGCGCGCCTGCGAACGACATGGAAAAAGCTCAGCGTGCAGCGTTCGCGAAGCTGGACGAGGCGATCCCGACGATCACGTCGGACGTCGAATCCGGCAAAATCGCGGACATGACCGCGCTGCAAGCCGCGCTCGTGCAAGCGATGGGCGCGCCGGGCGCGACTCCCGCAACGCAACCAAACGAACCCTGATTCGATCGCGTCAAATCCGATCGTGATCGGCGTGCAGGCTTCAGCCTGCACCGCACTTGTCCGCTTGCATCGCGCACGCCCCAGCGCTACACTCGTTGAATCGTTCGCTAGGGGTGTCCCGCCTCCCAAAAAGTGACGGGACTGAGAAATACCCTTGGAACCTGAATCTGGTTGAGACCAGCGTAGGGAATGCGAGCAGCGCGCGCGAGTTCATCTCCCGTCCGACGCATTCCTCACGTCACCGATCGCGATCTTGAATATCAATAAGGAGAGTTCCGATGTCCACTCGAAGCACCGCATGGACGCTTCCCGCGACTGGTGAAAATCCGTCGAGCGATCGACAAGGCACGACACCCGGGTCATTCGCGAATCGCGGACGCGTCGGCACGCCGTGGGCGTACAGCTCTCCGGATATGCCTGGCATGCCAGACGTTTCGGATCAGACCGCGATGGACTTTCGCGACGAGGCGCGCGATCGCGCGGGCAAAACGCAGCTCGAAGAAGCGCGATCGGGCATCAGCACAAACGAGATGCGCCGCGTCGCCGAACGCGAGCCACACCTAACCGCGGAGCAGATTCGCGTCGAAGTGGCTGCGGGCCGCATGATTATCCCCGCGAACAAGGTGCATCTGAGGCACAACCTCGACCCAATGTGCATCGGCCGGGCGAGCCTGACGAAGATCAACGCCAACATGGGCGCATCCCCAGTTTCAAGCGGCACCGAAGAAGAAATCGAAAAACTGAAGTGGGCCGAACGGTGGGGCGCCGACACGGTGATGGATCTGTCCACCGGCGGCGATTTGAACGTCACAAGACGCGCGATCATAGAAAACGCAACCGTTCCGATCGGCACGGTGCCGCTCTACTCGATGATTTTGGGAAGGGCGATCGAAGACGTGAACTACGACGTCATCCTCAGAGAGCTGGAAAACCAGGCGAAGCAGGGCGTGTCGTACTTTACGATTCACGCAGGCGTGAAAAAATTGCATCTGCCTTTTGTAAGGAAGCGATTGATCGGCATCGTCTCGCGCGGCGGATCGCTGCTCGCCAAGTGGATGCTCGGCCACAATAAAGAAAATCCGATGTACGAGATCTTCGATGAAATTTGCGACATCATGCGCGAATACGATGTCAGCTTTTCGCTCGGTGATGGACTTCGTCCCGGCGGATTAGCAGACGCAACCGACGAAGCTCAATTGCTCGAGCTCGAAACCCTCGGCGAGCTCACCGAGCGCGCCTGGGCGAAGGGCGTGCAGGTGATGGTCGAAGGGCCGGGGCACGTGCCGTTCGATCAGATCGAATACAACATGAAGCTTCAGCGCAAGCTGTGTCACGGCGCGCCGTTTTACGTGCTTGGCCCGCTGGTGACGGACATCTTCCCCGACTACGACCACATGACGAGCTGCATCGGCGCCACCGCGGCCGGATATCACGGCGCGGCCATGCTCTGTTACGTCACGCCAAAGGAACATCTGGGCTTGCCGAAGAAGGACGACGTGAAGCAGGGATGTGTCGCCTACAAAATTGCCGCGCATGCGGCCGATGTCGCGCTGGGGATTCCCCACACGCGCGACCGCGACGATGAACTCACCAAAGCTCGCGCGGCGCTCAACTGGCAGAAACATTTTGACCTGAGCTTCGATCCCGATACGGCTCGTGCGTATCACGACGAAGATCTCGATGTCGATACCGACTTCTGTGCGATGTGCGGTCACGAC
>JACMJD010000545.1 GCA_014380825.1 Phycisphaerae bacterium
CTAAATTGCTCATCGCAGCTTCGGATCCAGCGCATCGCGCAACGCGTCCGTAAACAGCGAAAACGCGGTCACGAACGTCGCCATGAAGATCGTCGCGGCGGCCAGTTGCCACCAGTGTCCAAGCACCAGTTCGGCCTGCGCTTCCGAGAGCATCGTGCCCCAGGAGACCTGATCGACCGGCACGCCGAGCCCCAGGAACGACAGAATGACTTCCGCCTTGATGAAGCCGACGACGTATAGCGACATCCGAACCAGCACCACGTGACTCACGTTCGGCAGGATGTGCACGAACATGCGCGACAAATGGCTGGCGCCGATCGCTTCAGCGGCTCGGACGTACTCGCGGTTGTGATGCTTGATGTACTCGGCTCGTACCAGCCGGTACATACCCGTCCAGCCGACCAAACCGAGAATCAAGATGACCGTGCTGATGCCGCGCCCGAGCACAGCGGCGAACGCACAGATCAGAAGAATGTCGGGTATCGAGGTGAAGACGTTATAAACCCACTCGAGGAAATCGCCGACCTTGCCGCCGATGTAGCCCGAGAGTGCGCCGAGGATTGTGCCGATGATGGTGGCCAGTACGGCAGCGAAGAGTCCTACGAAGATCGACACTTCGGCGCCTTTGGTGGCCTTGTCGAGCACGCTTCGCCCCAACCGATCGGCGCCGAACGGCAGAGTCTCCGCGCGGGGCGGATCGGCGATCTGAATCTTCGCCGCCCTCGCCTTCCACTCCTCGTACTTCGGCGCCAGCGGGTCGATATCGCCCAGATCGACCGGCTTCGCATCTTTCGGGACAACACTGGCGAGCGGATCAGTGCCGGTTTGTGCTGCCTGCGGGCCCAGGAAGGTCGGCGGCGCATCGGGCACGGCGACTTCCTTCTGCCAATCGCCGGCGACTATGCCAAGGAACGACAGCAGAACCAGCAACGCGAACGCGACGACGATGACCAGCGACACGACGCCGACCCGATCGTTTCTGAGCCGCCGCCAAGCGGTCAGCCAAACACCGCGCGAGCGCGTCGGCTCGGGCGGCACGCGAATAGAGTCAAGCGTCGCGGCGGGGATCATTTCAGGACTACTCTGGGATCGACCACTTTGTACATTACGTCCGCGATCAGATTGATCAGCATTGTCAGCACCGCCAGATAGATCGTTACCGCCTGGATCACCGGGTAGTCGCTACGATTAACCGCCAGCAGGATTTCGCGACCCAATCCGGGAATCGAGAAGAACACTTCGATCAGGAACGAGCCGATGAAAACTCCGGGCAACTGCAGCGCGACGTTGGTCAGCACGGGAATCATTGCGTTTCGCAACACGTGCGTAAACAGCACGCGGTTTTCACTGACGCCTTTGGCGCGCGCGGTGCGTACGTAGTCCTGATTGATCTCGTCAAGGAAGAAGCTGCGGTACAGACGCGTTTGCGGCGCCAACGATACGAACACCGCCAGGCTGACCGGCAGCACCGCGTAATAGGTCAGATTCGTGAAGAAACTGTCGCTCCACCCCTGCACCGGAAACCATCCGAGGTAAAACCCGAACAGCCACTGGCCGACGATGATGTAGACGAGGAACGAGATCGACAGCATCACGGTCGTAATCACCATGATCATTCGATCCGTTACCGAACCGCGCACGTACGCCACGGCCATCGCCGCGACAACGCCGAGCACGGTGTCCAGGACCAGGATTGGAATCATCACAGTCAGCGTCGCAGGCAGCCGCGTGCGGAAGATATTGCTGATCGCTTCACCGGTCGCCCAGCTGTTGCCCCAGTTGAAGGTGAAGATCGACTTGACGAAGATCCATAACTGGACGTACCACGGATCATTCAGGCCGAGCTGCTGCCGTATCGCCTGGATCTGCTCGGGCGTCGCCAGCAGGCCGCCGAGAATCTCTGCCGGGTCGCCGCCGAAGAACTTGAACAGGAAGAATACGAACAGAATGACCCCGGCCAGCGTGGGGACCATCTGCCACAGCCTGCGTAATATGTATGCGGCCAACCCAACTGCCTTCGGGAGCGCGGAAGCGCGGATTATGCCGTTGCCGGCCCCCAGCACAAGTCGGCGTGATGCGGAGCACGTTTAAATGACGAAACGAGTTTCCAAAGGTCGGCGTGCATTTACCCAGTCGATGCTGGCATTGCCGGCGCTGGCGAGCACCGTCGCAACAGCCGCCAACAGCAAAGCCGGAACGAAGGTTTTGAGGTACGCGTTCCGCGTCGCCGAAACCGGATTTGACCCAGCGCAGGTGAACGATTTTTACTCTAGCTCGATCATCGCCAACATTTTTGATGCACCTCTGGCATACGACTTCATCGCGCGTCCCGCAAAAGTCGTAACAAACACGGCGGAAGCGATGCCCGAAGTGTCGGCCGACTTCACGACGATCACTGTGCGGATCCGCCCGGGGATCTACTTCCAGGATCATCCTGCGTTCAAGGGTCAACGACGTGAGCTTGTCGCGCAGGATTACGTGTACTCGATCAAGCGCTTCTACAACCCGAAGTTCAAGAGCCAGAACGTCACATTGCTGGAGAATTCGAAGCTGCTCGGCCTGTCCGAGCTTCGGGCAGCGGCACTGAAAGGTGCGAAGTTCGACTATGACCGCGAGGTCGAAGGCGTTCGAGCGCTCGACCGCTACACGCTGCGCATCAAATTAGCCGATCCGGGTCCGCGCTTCCACTATTACCTTGCCAATAGCACGTTCCTCGGCGCGGTGGCCCGCGAAGTGGACGAGATGTACGACGAGAAAGGGATGATGGCCAATCCCGTCGGCACTGGGCCTTTTCGGCTGGCAGATTGGCGCCGCTCTTCGCGCATCGTGCTGGAGAAAAACCCGGGTTATCGGGACGACTTTTATAACGAACAACCGACGGATGATTACGGCGTGCAAGCCGCGGCGCGAATGAGAGGCCGCAAGTTGCCGCTGATCGATCGCGTAGAGATTTACATCATCGAAGAAAACCAGCCGCGTTGGCTCGCATTCCTTAACGGCGACCACGATCTGGTCGACGAGATTCCGTATGACCTTGCCAACCTCATCCTTCCCAACAACAAGTTGGCGCCCAACTTGGTCAAGCGGGGTATTCAAGTGGACCGGGACTATCGGGCGAGCGTTGACATGGCACTGTTCAATATGGAAAACCCCCTTGTCGGCGGATACGGCCCCGAGAAGGTTGCCTTGCGCCGCGCGATCAGTCTTGCGTATTCGATCGACAATGAAAATCGCTTGGTACGCAAGAACCAGTCGATGCCATCGCAGTCGCCTGTGTCACCGCTGACCTCCGGCTACGACCCGACGTTCAAGAGCGAGATGAGCGAGTACAACCCGGCACGCGCCAAAGCGTTGCTGGATGCATTTGGCTACGTGGATCGCGATGGTGACGGCTGGCGCGATCTCCCCGATGGCCGCCCGTTAACGATCGAGATGGCCACGCAGCCGGATCCTTTCACTCGGGCGCTGGACGAGATCTGGCAAAAGAGCATGGCGGCTGTCAACATCAATATGCAATTCAAGCCCGCCAAGTGGCCGGAGAACCTAAAGAACTCGCGCGCCGGGAAGTTGATGATGTGGCGTGTTGGCTGGGTGGCCACCCAGCCGGACGGCGATGTGTTTCTTGCACTTGGAAACAGCCAGAACATCGGGCAGGCGAATCATTCGCGTTTCAACCTTCCGGAATACAACAAGCTGTACGCGCTGCAGAGAACGCTGCCCGACGGGCCCGAGCGCGACGCGCTCTTTTTGCAGGCCAAAAGATTGTTCGTCGCGTATGCGCCTTACAAATTCGTGGGGCATCGTATCGAGACAGCCATCTTTCATCCCTGGGTGGTTGGCTATCGCCGCCACTCATTCATGCGTGCGATGTGGAAATACGTCGATATCGACAACGATCTGAAAGGCGAGCGCGGCGCATGAGTGCGTTTAGCCGGCGTGACACGCTCAAGGCGCTCGGCGCGTTGCCCATAGCCGCTTCCACTTCTGCGCAAACATCTGCGCAGAACGGCAAGAAGGTCCTGCGTTATGCGTTCGAGGTTGCCGAGACCGGCTTCGATCCGGCGGCGATCAACGACTTGTACTCCCGCATCGTTACCTCGCACATCTTCGAGTCGCCATACGGCTACGACTACCTTGCGCGACCTTATGAAATCCGGCCTGCCACCGCCGATGGCATGCCCGAGGTGTCCGCCGACTTTCGCGTGTGGATCGTACGGCTCAAGCGCGGCATCTACTTCCAGGACGATCCCGCTTTCAAAGGCGAGCGGCGCGAGTTGGTCGCCGCCGACTACGTGTATGCGTACAAGCGCTTCTTCGATCCGCGCTGGAAGTCGCCGCTGGTGGCGAGCCTCGCCGACCTGAAGATTCTCGGCATGGCCGCGCTGCGCGAGAGCGCGCTGAAGGGCAAACAGCCGTTCGATTACGAC
>JACMJD010000546.1 GCA_014380825.1 Phycisphaerae bacterium
CGAGCGTGGACATGGGCCAGAGACCGGAGGAGAACCAAGTGTCTAGGACGTCGGGGTCTTGATTGAACTTCCATGACTGCAACGTAGTCAGCAACTCGACATCATCTTCGCGGCGAACGCAAATTGCAGGAATCGCATACGGGCCCTCGCCGAGAAACTGAATTGCTGCTCGACCCTGGTCCGCGAAGTGGCGGAATGCTTGCTCGGCGTCGTCCGGGGCACAAGCCGAGGAAGTCCACACCGGAATCCGATGTCCCCACCAAAGCTGGCGGCTGATGCACCAGTCGCGGAGGTTTTCGTGCCAGGATTGGAAGGTCTTGGCGTAACGCGCGGGATAGAAACGAAGTTTGCCTTGCCAATCCGTGGCATGGGCGCCTCGCCCATGCGCTTCATCCGGACCGCTTGCGATCGAATGCATGGGCGAGGCACCCATGCCACGTTCGTCCGACTGATCGCGCGAAATCGCACGCAGGGCCGCGCCGCGAAGGCGATCATCCGTCACCTTGCAATACCACTGATCGCTCAGATACGGCTCGATCGGCACGTGGCTTCGATAACTATGCCCCACGCTGTGGCGATACGGTTTCACGTCTTCCAGCAGCTTGTTCTGGCGGAACCACTCCACCACGGCCTTGCGGGCTTCGTAGCGATCGAGGCCGATCAGGAAATCGGCGTCGCCACAGTCGCTCCAGCCGTGCTTGTCGCTGATCGAGCCATCTGGCGCGAGCACGTTGATGATCTCGAGCTTGTGCCGCTGGCCCAGCTCGTAGTCGTTCTGATCGTGCGCGGGCGTGACCTTCAGGAAACCCGTGGCGAACTTGGCTTTCGGATCGTCGCTGTTCGGATCGGGCATCACCACGTAATCATCTTCCACGATCGGGATGATGCGGTTCACGATCGGCAGGCGCACTTTCTTTCCGCGGAGCGCCGCGGCGCGCGGATCTTTTGGATTGATGCCCACCGCGGTGTCACCGAGCATTGTTTCCGGGCGCGTTGTGGCGACGGTGAGCGTTCCGCTTCCGTCTTCGAGCGGATACTTCAGGTAATAGAAGTGGCCATCCACTTCTTCCATCTCCACTTCGTCGTCCGCAAGCGCGGTTTGGGTAGCGGGGTCCCAGTTCACCAGCCGCTTGCCGCGATAGATCAAGCCATCCTTGAACAATTGGAAGAACGCTTCGCGCACTGCTTTGATGCGCGGTTCGTCCATCGTGAACGCGGTGCGATCCCAGTCGCACGAGCTGCCCATCGCTTTGAGCTGGCCGAGGATCACGGCCTCGTATTCGTCCTTCCATTTCTGGATAATCGAGACGAATTCATCGCGCTGGAAATCGGTGCGGCGCTTGCCTTGTTCTTTCAGCACGCGCTTTTCCACGACCGTCTGCGTCGCGATGCCGGCGTGATCGGTGCCCGGCACCCACACGGTGTTGTTCCCGCGCATGCGATGGACGCGGATCAGGATGTCCTGAAGCGTGTTGTTCAGCGCGTGCCCAAGATGCAACGCGGCCGTCACGTTGGGCGGGGGGATGAAGATGCAATACGGATCGCCGGGGTCGGTTGGTTCGGCGTGGAACGCGCGATTCTTGTTCCACAGTTGATCGATCTCAGTCTCGATCGATTTGGGGTCGTACGATTTCGGAAGCTCGGTGGTCGTAGCCATGACAGGAGTCTCGCAATGGCTGCGCGAACAATCGCGCGCAGCGGTTTTAGTTCTATTTCAATCGAATCGGGATAGTAAGAGGGTGGGGCCGCGCGGACAACGAGCCGGCGACCCTATCGTACGACGACCGGAATGCGTGGGGCGTGATTCATCGCGGATAACTCTAGACTGCTATCGGCTAAGTGACAAGTTTCTGGCCACGCGACATGCGGATCTTCAGAGATCGAAGTAGTCGGCGCTTGAGCACCGTTCGCAGGCGATCGATTTCCGACGGTGTCCCGTTCTCCAGCTTGATAAAGCCACCGGCTTTGGTGCGGTGGCCGCCGCCTTCGCCGATGGATTTGAGGAGGCGCCGCATGAGTTCGCCGGCTGACAGCTTCGGGTTGTTCGTGCGAAGACTGATGGCCAGACGACTTTCGTGAACCGCAGTCGTCAACGACCACTGCACTTTGTCAAAGCGCAGCAGGAAGTCCGCGAGCACCGCGGGCTTCTCGAGCGAATCGATCGTGCCCAGATGCGAGATCATCGCCTGGTCGAAGTATGTCGCGGTCGACAACGCGTTCGCGTATGCCTGGTAATAGCTTTGCGGCAGATCGACGTAACGCATCTGATACAGCTTGTGCGTGTCGGCGATCAGCGTGAGGCTGGACAGCGCCATCTGATCGAGCGTCGCGGGCGTTCCCGCGGCGCCGGCGAGATCGCTTTCGATCGCGAAGATCAGCGTCGCGCCAAGCTCCGGCGAGATCTTTTCTTCCAGCTCCATGAAGTAACTGAAAATGATCGAGCTGGTCGCGCCGACTTCCGGCCGGATA
>JACMJD010000547.1 GCA_014380825.1 Phycisphaerae bacterium
ATGAGTTTCGCGGCAGCTTCATGATTTCCGCGGGCGGATTCGATCAGGCCGAGATAATGCAGCGCCGACGGATTGTTCGGCTCGAGTTGCAGCACCTGCCGATAAATCGGCTCCGCCCGCGCGAGATCGCCGCCGCGCTGGAAGTTCAGCGCCGCCCGGAGCGCATCGGCGGTGTTCGCGAAACTCATAAGTCAGTTGGCCTTCTCGCTGACGACCAGTCCATCGATGATCGTCGTTGTGCAGTGCGTCGTGTATTCGAACGGGTCGCCGTCGAAGAGCGCAAGGTCCGCGTCTTTGCCTTTTTCGATCGAGCCGACGCGATCACTCACCCCGATGATTTTAGCCGCGTCGATCGTGATGCTGGCGAGCGCGTCTTCCCGCTTCAACCCGTTCGACGCGGCCACAGCCGCTTCGAAGAGCACGACGCGCGTCTTGGGCACGTACGCTTCGTACGCGCTCTGAATCGCAAACGGAATTCCCGCGGCCCTGAGCTTCGATGCGGTTCCCATGCTGAGGTTTTCGGCTTCGCCAGTGCTGCGGAACATCGTGGGATGAAGCAGCACGGGAACGCCGGCGGCTTTGATCTGATCGATGAGGAGATACGCCTCGCTTGCGCCGTCGAGGACGAGGTTCAGATCGAATTCCTTCGCGAGCTTCAAGGCGAGCAGGATATCCTGCGCGCGATGCGCGGTGACGAGCACCGGCAGCTCTTTCTTGACGACGCGAACGAACACCTCTTGCCGCAAATCGCGCGAGGGAGTCTCGTCGTCCGCAGGATTGGTCGCCGGTTGTGTCGCCGCGCGGGCGCGCTTCTGGTCGTACTCCTTCGCCTTGATCAGCTCGGCGCGGAGCATCGCGATTTCTTTCGGTCGCGTCCCGGGGGACTTGCCGCGATCTTCCGCAAGTGCCGCGTCACCCAGCGTGATCGTGAGCATGGCGGTCGCCTTGAGCAGACCATCATCCACCGTCGGCCCGCGGGTCTTGATGATCATTGTCTGTCCCGGCACCAGCTCGCCCGGTTGAGGACCGGTGTGAATCGTGGTGATGCCGAAGCCGCGCACCCATTCGAGCAGGCGCTCGCGTCCGTTGAACGCGTCAAGGGCTCGGAGCTCGGGCTGGATCGGTGCAGATTTTTCGAGCTGATCCTGCTCGCGCGGTTCATTGCGATATCCCTGAAGACCGAGCACCGTGTGCGCGTCGATCAAGCCGGGTGTGACGACTTTCGCCTGGAGGATTTTGATGTCGTTGGGGATTTGAATGTCATTTGCGCGACCGACGGATTCGATCTTTCCTTCGCGAAGGAGGATCACACCGTTGTCGATCGCGTCACCGGACATGGTGTAGATTTTTTCTGCGCGGATCGCGAGGGGTTGCGTCGTCGGAGGCGCGGCGCGCGAGACAGACGCGAAAACGCAAGCGGCGAAGGCGAGTAATGGAGCGAGTTTAGTTTTCATTCTTCATCCTTCATCCTTCGACTCTAATGTCCGTCTCCGTCGTCAAAGCAATCTAGGTGCATGATCTGATCTTTGCTCGCGCCGTATCCACCGACTGCCAGCAGGTGATCTTTTGGATCGGCGCGATCGAAGACCTTTTTGCCTTCGACGTAGGTTTCCAGCACGTGCGTGTACACGCTGAGCGGATCGCCGGAGAGGATGAGAAAGTCCGCGTCCTTTCCCTTTTCCAATGTGCCGACGCGATCCTGCTGATCGATCATCTTCGCGCCGGCGATCGTCATCGCTTCGAGTGCTTTCTGTCGATTCATTCCCGCGCGAACCGCCAGCGCCGCGCTGCGAAGGAACAAGCGCGAATCGGTGATGTAATCGTCCGTGTGGAACGCGACGAGCGCGCCGGCCTGATCGAGGATCTTGCCGGTTTCGAACGACATGTCCTGCGCTTCAGGCTTGCCGCCGGGCGAATCGACGACGATCACGCTGCACGGAATCTTCGCCGCGGCGATCTGGTCGGCAACCTTCCAGCCTTCCGATACGTGATGCAGCACGCAGCGAAACCCGAATTCCTTCTGGAGTCGCAGCACGGTGAGGATGTCGTCGTGGCGATGCGTGTGATGGTGCACGATGCGTTTGCCATCAAGCACCTCGAGCATCGCTTCCGTGACCAGATCGCGATCGGGCATTTTGGTGGCGTCGCCGGCGGCGCGGTTGATCTTGTCGCGATACTCGATCGCCTTGACGAACTGCTCGCGCACCATGGCGGCCGACTTGGCGCGGGTGCCGGGGAATGGGGGATTGCGGATCG
>JACMJD010000548.1 GCA_014380825.1 Phycisphaerae bacterium
ATGATCCTGAGCATCACGATGGCGATGGCCGCACCGAGTTTGCGCGGCTGGGGAGATGGCGCTAAACTGCGCAACGCGAGCGATCAGTTTCTGGCCGCCACCCAATGGGCGCGGAGCCGTGCGATCGTGTCCGCGACCAAGCAGGTGTTGACCGTCGATGCAACCTCAGGCTCCTACGTCGTCGCGCCGGACGCAACGATGTCCACGAGTTCAAACGTCGTTGCCGGCGGAGAATTTTCGCAGCCAACCGTGATGCCGACCTCGTTCAGCATTGAGATGCTCTCCGGTGGAGAAACAAGCAACACGATCGCTTTTTTCCCCGACGGCCGCTCGACACCAGCGGCGGTGCGCGTCACGTCCGCGCAGGGTGACTCCGTGCAGATCATGTCGGTGGCGCCGACGCAGCCGTTCGCGATCGTGCGGGGGAATTAATGCGGGTGAATTGATTTAATTAACATGACCGCGCTCGACCGAAACATTTTCTCCAGTCGCCGATCCGGCTTTACGCTGATCGAAGTGCTGGCGACGCTCGCGCTGGTCGCGATCATTCTCCCCATCGCGATGCAGGGAATCACCACGGCGATGAAAGCGTCTTCCCGCGCACGACACACCGCCGAGGCGACGGAGCTGGCGAAGTTGAAACTGAATGAAGTGATACTTGACGGCGACACCTCGCAGTTTACCGGGTCCGGTGTGTTCGAGGGTGCGTGGCAGGAGTATCGCTGGGAAAGCCGCATGGCATCCCGTGAATACGGACTATACGAAGTGACGGCGCAGGTTTTCTGGAAACAAGCGGGGCTGGAGCAGTCGACCTCCGTCACCACATTGGTTTATCCGGTGCAAACCTCAGCCGCTGCGACGGGGACGGGGGCGACGCCATGACGCGCCGCGCGAGTGGATTCACGCTTCTGGAATTGATCCTCGCGACCGCGGCCGCCGCGGTGATCGCGTTCTCGCTTTACAGCGCGATGTCCACGGGCTTCCGCGCGCGCACGATCGCGCAGTTGCAGTCGGCGGACCTGCGCACAGCCACCATTGCGCTGGATCTGATCGAGCAGGATCTGCAATCCGTGCTTCCGCCCACCGGCACGCTCGCGGGCTCATTCATCGGTTTTGCAGCCGGTTCGCCGGGCGCGGAAGCCGATACACTGGAACTCCACACCATTGGCCGCGATGCGAATACCGAACTGCCGCTGAGCGAGGGCTTCCGTCGCGTTTTGCTCACGGCCCGCAATGATGGTCTGAGTACAATCCTCGTTCGCCAGGTCACCCGCAATCTCCTGACGGACGCCCCGCCGCAGCCGGAAGAGGAAATTCTCGCGGCCAACGTCGTCGGATTTTCCATTCGCTATTACGACAGCGACACCGCCACCTGGGCCGAGGAGTGGGATTCCACACAGCTGGAAAACGCGATGCCTACCGCCGTCTCGGTGACAGTGCGCGTTCGCCGCGCCGATGCCAACGCGGCTGATCCTGTTTACGCACTGACGCGATTGATTCCGCTCGCTTGCGGAGGCCCGGCGGCGACCGCCACCACTACCACCCCGGCGGGCGGATGACCATGCGATACGTCCCCCCAAATCATCCTCGCCACCCAGCGCGCAATCGCGGCAGCGTGCTGATCATCGCGATGGTGATTCTGTTCGCGTTGGCGGCGCTGGTGCTCACACTCAATCGCGGCGCGCGCACCGACATGGCGCTGTCGGCGAACATCTCGGCAACGCACCAGGCGGATGCGATCGAGCGCGCGGCCGAGCAGTATGTGATGGCGCTGCTGACGGATTATCGCGATACGCTGACTGATCTTACCGACACCGATTTCGCACAAGTCCCGGTCGGCGATGGTTATTTCTGGATCACGCGCCCGAACTACGGCGACACCACAGTCTCCACCTACGGGCTGATGGACGAATCGTCCAAACTCAACCTCAACACGGCCACGTACGAAGTGCTCCGCACCTTGCCCGGCATGACCGACGAAATCGCCGGCGCGATCGATGACTGGCGCGATATCGATGACGAGCCGAGTGAAAACGGGGCCGAAAGCAATTCGTACACTGGTTTGTCGGTGTCTTACCGCGCCAAGAATGCGGATTTCGAGGCCGTCGAGGAAATGCTGCTGCTGAAAGGGATGACACGTGACCTGATGTATGGCATTGCCGGATCAACCCAGTCAGGATCGACACAGAACGAATCGACCCAGGTCGGTTCCACCGACAACGGGTTCAACAGCGAATACTATCAATCCAGCGGCCTGGCCGATTTCTTCACCGTCTGGTCTACCCGCGCCGCGCCGCCGGCCGGTGCGACGACGCGGATCAATGTCAACGATCAGTCGCAGCGCCCGCAGTTGCGGACAATGCTGCGTGAGGCGCTTGGTGCGTCCCGCGGGGACCAGGTTGCCAACTCGATCGGGCCCGGCGCCGTGATTGACATCTTCGCTTTTGCACAGCGCGTCACGCTGACGACCGACGAGTTCCCGCTGATTGAAGACTCGCTCACATTCCAACAGGGAACCGCTCCGCAGCGCGGTCTGATCAATATCAACACGGCGCCGCGCGAGGTGTTGCTCGCACTGGCGGCGGCGATGCCGAGCCCGATGAGCGAGTCCGATATTGACGCGCTGATCGCGCGGCGCAGCGG
>JACMJD010000044.1 GCA_014380825.1 Phycisphaerae bacterium
AAAGTTCCCGAAGGCCAAGTGGTTCATTCACGAAGCGATCGACACCGACATCCATCGTCGCGCGGCCTCGCAGGCGTTCGGCGCTTCGGTGAGGCCGTATTTCAAGTATGACGCGGCCAAGGTGATTGTGTCGCTGGACTGCGATTTCATCGGCGCGGAAGAGGACGTTGCCAATAACATCCGCAAGTTCGTGGATGGCCGTCGCATTGAGACGCCGAAGAGCGACATGAACCGGCTTTACGTCGTGGAAGCGTTAATGACGCTGACCGGCGTGAATGCGGATCATCGCTTGCGTGTGTCTTCGAGTCTCGTGCCGCAGATTGCCCAGGCTTTGGTGGCAGAGATCAGCGGTCGCGCTGCCTCAGCCGTGGCGGGTGTTGATGCAAAATGGATCTCTGAATGCGCGAAAGACCTGAAAGCACACGCAGGCAATTCGCTCGTAGTTGCCGGTCAACGCCAGCCGCTCGCCGTTCATCTGCTGGCAAACGCGATCAACGCCGCGCTCGGGAACATCAGCAAGACCGTCGTTCTCCATGAAGCCGCTGACGCGAAGGAAGGCACGCTCACCGAACTCGCTGAATTGCTCAACGGTGGCGGCGTGGAAACGCTTGTCCTGCTGGGTGGCAATCCAGTTTACGATGCGCCGGTTGATCTCAATTGGAGCGCCGCGCTGGCGAAAGCCAAAAGCGTGGTTCGCCTCGGCTATTACGAGGACGAAACCTTCCAGGCCGCGAAGCGCGCGAACGATCTCCATCTGCCCGCCGCTCATTATCTCGAATCGTGGGGCGACGTTCTGACCAGCGATGGCACGCTCGTTCCGATTCAACCTTTGATCGCGCCGCTCTTTGGCGGTTTGACGGAAATCGAAGTGCTCGCCCGCATCGCCGGTGAAAGCGACGTTGAGCCTTACAAGATCGCTCGCCAGACTTTCGCGAAAATCAGCGGGGCTGCGGATGACGTTGCGTGGTCGAAGTTCCTTTATCACGGTTTCCTCGAAGGCTCCGCCGCCAAAGGCGTCAGTGGGCGGTTGAACGAAGCGGCAGTTTCCCAGGCGGCTGCGGCGATCAAAACCAGCGCGCCGTCCAAGGACAGCCTCGAAGTTGTTTTCCATCGCGATTACAGCGTCGATGACGGTCGTTACAACAACAACGGCTGGCTTCAGGAATTGCCGGACCCGATCACGAAAGTGGTTTGGGACAATCCGATCCTCATCAGCCGCAAGACCGCCAGCGAACTGGGCGTCAAGAATTCCGATGTCGTCGAAGTCAAACTCGGCGGGCGCACGGTCAAAGGCCCGATCTGGATTCAGCCGGGCATGGCGGATTACACCCTCGCACTCGCGCTCGGCTATGGCCGTGAGTTGAGCGGGCGTGTCGGTTACCAGGTCGGTTTCAATTTCTATCCGCTGCGCACGGCGGCTGGCGGAGACATTGTCATCGGCGCGACGATTTCCAAAACCTCCGAGACTTACCCGATTTCCTGCACGCAGGATCATTGGTCGATGGAAGGCCGCCCGATCATTCGCGAAGGCAACCTCGAACAGTATCGCGAGCATCCCGAGTTCGTTCAGAACATGAACGGGCACGAGCCTCCCGGCGGCAACCGCCCGCTGTATCCGAACCCGTTCGATGAAGCCAAGAAAGTCGCGCATCATCAATGGGGCATGGCGATTGATCTCGGTGCTTGCGTTGGTTGCTCGAGCTGCACTGTGGCGTGCCAGAGCGAGAATAACATCCCGATCGTCGGCAAGGACCTCGTTGCCCGTGGTCGCGAGATGCACTGGCTGCGCATTGATCGTTATTACGCGGGCGGACCCAAGAAACATAATTGGGATGC
>JACMJD010000549.1 GCA_014380825.1 Phycisphaerae bacterium
AAGATCAGAGACAGACTTTCCGCTGCGTTCAAACTCGGCGAATGTCGAATCGAGCTCGGCGGCGAGACCGGTTTGATGCGCCGCTGAGCGAAAGAATTTAAGATCGTCGCGATGTTTGCGAAGCAAGCGGCCGAGCACCATTTGCCGGCCGATCGCGGTGACTTCGGGAATTGCGATGCCGCCACATTCACTCAAGATCTCCTGACCGAGCTGCTGGAACGACACGACGCGTGCGCGGCTGAAGGCTTTAAGATCGCTGTCGCATGTGAGCATCCGCTCGGCGGTGAACGTCGCCTGCTTCGGCAGCAGCCAGTAGATCGGTGGACCGAGCGGGGCGTCGAGCGCGGCGCGCACGATGGCGTCGAAGCAGTGCTTCGTTTTGCCCGTGCCGGCTTGACCAATGATGAAGCGAACACTCACGCGGCGCGACCTCCCACGAAGATTGCGGATGGGAACAATACCCTAACGGCGAGGATAACTTAAGGCGCCGGAGCGGACAACGATTGAGTTGCCGGTTGTGTAGTCGGAGCCGTCGTCAGCGGGGCTGAAATCGGTGTGGCGCCCGACACGGGAAACGCCACGACCGCGGCGACGATGAAAATGATCACACTGAAGATCAGCTTTCCGATGATGCCGAGAAATCGGCCGTGCGCTGCACCGACGCCGACGCGCATGGAACGATCGACATCTTTGAAGATCGCCAGCTCAACGACGGCCGCGCCGATGAACGCGCCCAGGCAGGCGCCGACGATCGTCGAAATGATCGGGATCGGAATGAAGCTGAGGAAAATGCCGCCGACGAGCGCGCCGATGATCGCACCCATGGCGGCGCGCTTGCTGCCGCCCGCTTTCTTCGCGCCGGCGCTACCGGCGAGAAACTCGACCACTTCGGCCAGCAGTCCAAGTACAACGAGAACGATCAGCGATGTCGTGCCGACGTACTGCTGCGCGCGCGTCAGCCACGCGAACACGCCGACCGCGCCGATCATCAACCAGATGCCCGGCAGGCCCAGGATGTTCAGGAACATCCCGGTGAGCATGATGACGAGCGTGAGGATGTAATAGACCCAGTCCATGATTTCCTAGCACGGGTTACCCAACCCGAGCCCAATGTTGCGAAGCAAAATGCACGGGTTGGGAAACCCGTGCTACGGTTACCACACCAGCTTCGGATAGATCTTCCATACGAACAACACGATCACCGCGATCACCGTGGCCATGATGATCAACTGGATCAGCCGCCAGATCTTTCTTGGCCAGAGGTGGCGCTTGACGTTGTATTCGACATTCGTCAGCACCAGCTCTTCGCTGGGCGTAAGGCTCTTATACGTTTGCGCGAGCTGTGCGGTGAACGTCGAATAGAAATCTCCGCCAAGTGCCGCGAGTGCGCGCGTCGCTTCCTTGAGATGATTGTTCGCGGCCTCGGTGGAGCAGTCCATGGCGGTGGCGAGATTTCGCGCGTCCCATTGTTCGCCGTGCGTCAGAACAAACGCCTCGCGCTGCTGAAACGGCAGGGTGCGCAAGGCGCGAATGAACGCGGCGTAGTACGCGTTGTCGGTCTGTGCGCCGCGCACCAGAGTGTCGTGCGCAACGTCAGGCTTGTACTTGGCCGCGCGTCGAACCGTCAGCAGCGTGTGATGCTGACACCAGCGCATCGGCGCCGACTCATCGCCCCAGTTGGTGAGCTGTCGCAGGCCGCGCTTCATCACGAATCGCACAATGCCGCGGCCCACATCATCGCGGCCACTTAGTCCGTAGGCGAGGCGGTATACCTGCGGATAACAATCGCTCATCACGCTGATGGCCGCGCGGATATTTCCCTTGCGCGCGCGGCGAAAAACATCAGCATCAACCGGCATGGCGAGGCATTGTAGAAGTTTCCCGCGCCGATGCACTGATCGATTCGTCGGATTGCTGTCACGCAACCGCCGGCGTGGCCGAATGCTCGTCTCCGCACGCCGCTTGACCGCGCGAAATCCGCGCGGCCGCAGGTTGTGCGCTGGCGGAATTTGCGTGCCGCGAGTTCGAACGCTTCGTGAACATCCAATCGTGCGGCATCAATCGATACTTAAGCAACACGAGAAGTGCTTCAATCCCATGCCACGCGCGGATTTTCTTGCCTTCGTCCAAGCTGCGCGGGTTGTACAGAATCGGCACTTCGTGAATGCGATAGCCCAAGCGAATCGCTTTCGATGTGACTTCCGGGCAGAAATCAAATCCTCGACACGCGAGCTGCATCTCGCGCAGAAGCTGCGTCGGGAAAAGCTTGTAGCACGTCGCCTCGTCCGTCAGGTGCGTGCCGAAAAGCAGGTTGCCAAAGAGCGTGACCACTTTTCCGCCCAACCAGAAGCGAATGTACGTGAACTCGTTCTTCTGTACTTCAGGATGCCGAAGATTTCGCGAGCCATAAACCACCTGCGCCCGACCGTCGCGCACCGGTTGCAGCAAGAGCTCAAACTGCTCCGGCGAATATTCCAGATCCGCATCTTGGATCACGGTGTACGGCTGGGTTGCATGCTTCAGCCCTTCCTGAATCGCGGCGCCCTTGCCGCGATTGGTCTCGCACACCACGCCCTTGACGAGCCCACGCCGGTCGTAATCGAGGATGATGTCATTCGTTCCATCGGTCGATCCATCCGAGACGACGATGACCTGTGGTTTCAGTGGTAGCGCAACCACTCGATCGATCACTTGCGCGAGCGTCCTCTCTTCATTGAAGGCTGGGATGATGACGGACAACATGCTTGCAAAACTCCGAAGGCTGAAGCGACTAAACGCTTACTGATCTTAGACACCGCGGGTTCATGAACGTAAGAAAAGGCCCCGGGTTTCACAACCCGGGGCCCGTTTGCTGACAGTATGCGGAGCCGATTCGACGATTATGTCGCGTCACTTCCCGCCTGCGCCAGTTGCGGCTTTTCGCCGCCTTCTGACGTCGCGCCGTCGGCGGTGCTGAACGACTCGAAGTACAGATGCTTCTCGGCGCCTTCTTCCTGGCGGGTGCTGATCTTGATCAGATCTTTGCCCTTGAAGTTCCCGCGCAGGATTTCTTCGCTGAGCGGGTCTTCCACGTGCTGCTCGATCGCACGACGCAGCGGGCGAGCGCCGAAGTCGGTGTTGGTTCCCTTGTCGATCAGGAACTCTTTCGCTTCCTGCGTCAATTCGATCTTCAGGCCATGATCGATCAGGCGCTTCATTACTTTCTTCAGCTCGAACTCCACGATCGATTCGAGGTTCACGCGAGTCAGCGGCTTGAAGACGATCACGTCGTCCAGTCGGCCGATGAACTCGGGGCGGAAGTAACGCTCGATTTCCTTCATCAGCGTTTCCTTCATCTTGCCGTAGCTCTGATCTTCTGCCGTGCCTTTGCCGCGGCCCATCAGACCGAACGGCTGCACGCCGCCTTTGATAAGCTCGGCGCCGATGTTGCTCGTCATGATCATCACGACGTTTCGGAAGTCGACGTGACGTCCGAAGCTGTCGGTCAGCCGGCCTTCTTCCATGATCTGCAAGAGCATGTTGAAGACGTCGGGGTGACCCTTTTCAACTTCGTCCAGCAGCAGCACGCTGTATGGCCGACGACGGATTCGCTCAGTGAGCTGGCCGCCTTCTTCATAACCGACGTAGCCCGGAGGCGAACCGATCAGGCGGCTGGCGGTGAATTTCTCCATGTATTCCGACATGTCGATCTGGATCAACGAGTCGGGGTCGCCGAACATGAACTCCGCTAGATTGCGGGCGAGGTAGGTTTTGCCAACACCCGTGGGTCCTAGGAACAGGAACGAGCC
>JACMJD010000550.1 GCA_014380825.1 Phycisphaerae bacterium
CGGTTTGGTGATACGAACCGCACTCGCGATCGCGCCGATTTGATCGTATTTTCCGACTTGAATCGATCGCGCCGCGGCGAATCATTCGTAAAATCCGGAGAAAATTGAACGTTTGCCATTGAATCGCCCGGTTTTTTGGCTATTTTGTCGCGCACCGTTGTGGAACGCATTGAAAAATGCGGATTGCGACAGGGAAACCGGGAATGGATGGGACTGTTCCCGCATCGCCGCCGAACGATGGAATCGGTGGCAAGTCCGCTGGGCACGAAATCGCTAATCGCGACACGACCGCCCGCGAAAGGAGACCGCATATGGCCAAGGCCATGACCAAGTCAGAGATCGCCACGCAGCTCGCAGAGAAGGCCGGCATCTCGAAGAAGCAAGTGAACCAGATCCTCGAAGCACAAGCTGACCTCGCCTATCGTCAGGCGAAGAACCAGTTCCCGATCCCGGGTATCGGCAAGCTCGTGCTCGTCGAGCGTCCGGCCCGCACGATGATCATGCAGTTCGGCCCGAAGAAGGGTCAGACGATCAACGTCCCCAAGAAGAAGGTCCTGAAGTTCCGCATCGCAAAAGCTGCTAAGGATGCAGTCTTGGGCGCCAAGAAGTAATTCAAGTCGATCGAGCAGATCGATGATTGATTCAGGGACCGCGAGTCGCGCTTCGGCGCGGCTCGCGGTCTTTTCGCGTGGCGGGGCTTGCGCGGCGGGTACCGGTTGCGGCAAGTTGGCGGATATTGGCGACACGTCGGCTCGCATCGCTGCAAACCATCCGTCAATCCAATCGGGGTTTGTCAGGTTCGTGCGCGGTACGGCGGTTGCTCACTGCGAAGCAGCGGATCACCAGAACCGTTGTATTCACACAGGAGAACGCATCATGACCAACAGCAACCTAAGCTCAGGCAGCACCGACGACAGCACCAACATTGGCGGCCGGTCGGATGAGGCCACGCGACAACTGAACAGTTTCCTGCGCGGCGAAATCTCCGCGGCGGAAACGTATCGCATGGCGATCGAGAAAGTGTCCGACGCCGACAAATCGCACGCCGCGAATCTCGGACTGCTGCGCGAGATCCAGGCGGAACATGGCCGCGCCGCGCAGGCGATCCGAGACCGCATCCGCGAACTGGGCGGCGAACCGTCCGACAGCTCCGGCGCCTGGGGCGCCTGGGCCAAGTTCACGCAAGGCACCGCCAATCTCTTCGGCGATGCCAGCAGTCTCAAGAGCCTCAAGGAAGGCGAAGAGCATGGTCTGAAGGATTACCAGGAAGGCCTGGATGACATCGACGCGACCAGCGCCGATCTGGTGAGCAACCAACTGATCCCGGCCCAGCAGAGGCATATCAATCTGCTGGATCAGTTGATCAATTCGGTTGGGCGGGCGTAGTACGTCGGCCAGACTAGACTGATTAAGACTTACGACAGCCGGCCACCGAGCCGGCTGTCGTGCGTCCGGGTTGCGATTTGGCTGGAAATCTGATCCGCGATTTCCTACAAGGGGGCTGAATGGGAAACAGTCTGAAGCGGCTTTCCTCGTGCTTGGCGATAACCTGGCTCGCGCTCGGTAGCGTGTGCGTGAGCTCGGCTTCCGCGCAAACCAGCGGCACATGGCTGGGCGCGGGCGGCATGTGGAGTGATCCGAATCTGTGGACCTCAAAGCCGCAGTTCCCTTCCAACGGTGGCGAAGCGACTTTCATCTCCCAGATCAATTCGACGATTACCGGCACGATCACGCTCGATACTTCCGTGCAGTTGTCGCGGCTGATCACGAGCAACACTCGTTACATGCAGTTGATCGAACCCGTGAACGGCCACATGTTGGAGTTCGTCGGACCGGCAGAAGTTCGTGTTGATGATCCGCTGATTTGGATTGGCGGATTCTTCTGGCCGCGCCCCGGCTTCTGGTTGAAGGGCGGCGTGAGCGGAAACGCGGGACTGACCAAAACCGGCGCGGGCGAGATCGCGCTTAGCGAAACGAATTCCTTCACAGGTGGCCTGCGCATCAACGGCGGCACGGTGTTCGCGCGGCACGACACGTCGCTGGGCGCAGCCAATGAATCGATCACGATCAATGGCGGAACGCTGTCGTCGTTTTCCAACCCAATACCGTTGGACACGTCGCGAACGATTCACATCGGGGCAAACGGCGGAACGTTTCACTCCTATGCAAGCGCTCCGGTGTTCCGCGGAGACATGACCGGCGATTCCACCGCGACGTTCCAGAGCACGTTGCTGGTTGAAAACACGTCCATCGCCTTCCGCGTCCTGGGCGATCAATCGTTCACCGGTGACGTACGCGTCTTCACGCGCGCCGACAGCGTCACGTCCACCGGTACGCTTGCCGAGGCCGGCGCCTGGCGGCACGCGCGATCTCTGCAAATCGTAGGCCGACTTGCGATCGACAACAGCACGTCGGCCAACTCGGATCGCTTGAGCGACGGCACCGTCACGATCGGCAACGGCACGATGCTCGTCACCGGCAACACGGCGACGGCGATCAACGAACATGCCGGCCCGCTGGTGGCGGACGGATTCGGTCATCTCGCCATCGGCACAGCAGGAGCGCAGCCGGTAAACCTGACGTTCAGCCGATTGGAAACGCGTCGCGGCGGCGCGATTTCGGTGGGCACGCTGAACGGCGGCTCGACGATTCGCTTCGACCAGGCGCCAACGCTCATCGGGTCGGGAACACACGGGATAACGTCGGCTCCGATCGCGCCGGGTTTGTCGGTCACCACGCTGCACACTTACGACGGCGGCGTCGGCGTTCGACGATTGAACAGCAACGAATACCTCACAACCCTGCCTAGCGGCGCATCAACCGCCAACGAACGGACGCATTGGCGGCCACAAAGATTGCATCGCTGAGCATCGCCGGCACACCCGGGGCGCCGCTCGGAACGCTAGACCTCACCAACAACGACTTGCTACTCACCGCTAACGCAACGGCGGATGTTACATCGCTCGTCGCCTTTGCGCGTCATGGCGGCGCATGGGATCGAACTGGGCTCACCAGCAGTGCCGCCTCAGCAGCTTCGGTAAAAAACACGACGATCGGTGTGTTGAGCGGTTTTGAGTACCGATCGATCTACGGCCCGAGTGCTGTCTTCAACACCTTCGCTGTCGCCGACACCGATGTCCTCGTCAAATACACCTACTACGGCGACACGGATTTCAACGGCCTCGTCGACTTCGACGATTACTCGCGCACCGATGCCGGCTTCAACAACAACCGCGGCGGCTGGTTCAACGGCGACGTCGATCTGAACGGCATCGTCGACTTCGACGATTACAGCTTGATCGACCTCGCCTTCAACACGCAGTCCGGCACGCTTCGCCGGGCGATGGCGTATCTCGATGGCAGCGATCGGACGGATGAAGGGATGAACTCCCCGGCTCTGCGGCTGGTCGAGCGGCACTTCGCCCGGTTCGGCAATGCCTACGCGGCCAATTTCCTGAACAGCGTTCCTGAACCCGCAGGCCTCGGCGCGGTTGGATTGGGCATGCTTCTGCTGCCCCGGCGACGCGTTAGACGTGGAATAGACGGCCTGCGGCGATTATCCGCTTGACGCAATAGGCACGGCTTGGCAGAACATCATTTCCTGATGACGCGGGCCTCCTCCGCGCGCTGAAGGTTTTGTGAACGGAGCTGGGAAAAATGCCACATGTATCCTCTCGTCCGGCACTGCGCCGATTCTTTAACCAACGCCGAGTCTTCAATGTCGCCTTGGCGGCGGCGATTGCGTCGACCGCGTCCGCATCACTCCACGCCGGAGTCGGCGTGGCTGTCTCATCCAACTACACCGGTCCTTTGGCCGGCAACTGGAGCGACGCCGCGAACTGGACCAACACGCCGGTCATGGCGCAGTACCCGAACAACGGCAACGGCGGCGGGTTCTTTTACGACGCGACGATCGCCAACGAAGCGACCGTTACGCTCACCGAGAACATCAGCATCGAGCACTTCACGCTCACCAACAGCACCATCGAGGGCGATTTCAACCTCACCGCAAACGGCGGCATGACCTGGACTGGCGGCGGAATGCGCGGCGAAGGCGTCACCACAATCCCGGCTGGCCGAACGCTGGAAATGTCCGGTGGAGCGCGACGCACGCTCACGCGCACGCTGGACAATTTCGGCACGACCAACTGGACCAACGGCGGCGTGACCGGCGATGCTTTCGCGGCGCTAGGCACGTTCACCAATCGAGCCGGCGCGACATTCCTGGCCAACAGCTCGTTCGTAGCGATGGGCGCCTTCGGCAACGGCACGTTCAACAACGCCGGACTCGTCCGCAAAACCGCCGGCCTCGAAGCGCGCTTTGGACAAGTCACGAAGATCAACAACACCGGCACAATTCAAGTTGAGACCGGCCTGATTCGCTTCGTCGGTCCGATCACGCAACTGAATGCCGGCACGCTGAGCGCCGGGACGTGGCGAGTCGACGCCACCACCGCGGTGGGCGGGGAAGCCTTCCTGCAGTTCGACAGCAGCGTGGTCAATGTCATCGGACCTGCGGCGCGCGTGGAACTGATTGGCAGCGGCGCAGTCTTCGTCAACATCGACTCACTCAACGAAAACCAGGGCAACTTCCGCATCGCCGGCGGACGCAACTTCGCAACCCCCGGCGCGCTGGCGAACTCCGGCACGATCGAAGTTGGCACCGGTACCGCGATCGACATCACCGGCGCGCTGACCAACACCGGCACGATCGACGTGAACGGCGGCCTGCTCGCGCGCTACACCACGGGCAGCCCGCTGCCCGCGATCGAATCGCAAATCGCCCTCGCGCGCAACGGCGGCGCGTGGAACCAGGCCGGCATCACCAGCTCCAACGCGCGTGCGGCCGTCCCGAAGAACAAGAACCTGGGCACGATGGAAGGCGTCCAATTCCAACAACTGTACGGCGCCGGCGCGCTCTTCAACGGCATCGCCGTCAATAACAGCACCGTCGTCGTCAAATACACCTACAACGGCGACACGGACCTGAACGGCATCGTCGACTTCGACGACTACTCCCGCACCGATGGCGGCTTCAACAACAACCGCACCGGCTGGTTGAACGGCGACTTCGATTACAACGGCATTGTCGACTTCGACGACTACAGCTTGATCGACCAGGCCTTCAACACGCAATCGGGAACGCTGCGTCGGGCGATGAGCTATCTGGATGGCAGCGATCGCAGCGACAACGGCATGAACGTCCCCGCACTAGAACTGGTCCAGCAGCACTTCGCGCGGTTCGGTGATGTCTACGCGTCCAGCTTTCTAAACTCGGTCCCCGAACCAACCAGCGCCCTCGTGCTGCTTGGCGGGCTAGCCGCTTCAGCGGCTGGCAGGCGTCGTCGTCGCTGACCGCACTCTTCCGCGCAATCGAAGATTCATCATTCGCTCGCGCAGGATCGTCGCGCATCGTCGGTATTCACTTCCGATCGACCCTTGCGGGCCGACTCATTTCATTGGAAGGAGAACCCATGCGTCCCGCCGTGCGCACACTCTTCGCTCGCGTTGCTGCAATCACACTCGCTGCCGCTCCGTTTGGCTTCGCGGGTGAACCGTTGGCCAGCCCGTCCGGCACGAACCTGACCTGGGTCGGCAACTCCGGCGTGAGCAATCATTGGATCCGAAGCTTCAACTGGAGCAACTCCGGGTTCTATCCGCATGGCCCGGGCAGCAGCGCGACGATCAATGACAACGACGCCAGCATCGATGGGATGAACATCAACGTCGATCACCTCTCGTTCAGCAACGCGATCCTCACCGGCAACGGCACGCTGACGGCCAACCAGTCGATGACGATCAACAGCACGGAGTCATCCAACAATTTCCTTCAAATGGCCGCGCTGCGCAACCTCGGCACTGCGAACTTCGCCAGCGGCGGGGTGCTGGCCAGCCAGCACATGCTGATCGACAACGTCGGCACGATGAACGTCACAAAAAACGTGCTGCTTACGTTTTTCTTCGCACCGCCTCCCGTTTTCCAGAACCCGGGTCTGCTTCAGAAAACGGGCGGCGGTGGCACGGCGAACTTCGACGCGTTCATCCACAACACCGGCACGATCCGCGCTAACGACGGCACGCTACAGCTTGGCACGTTTGAGCAGGACAGCTTCAGCAACAGCGGCACGTTCATCTCCGATGCCGGTTCGCTGCGCATGAAGAACCTGACGTTCGGCAGCGGCGCGAACTTTCGCGGCACGGGCACAAACTATCTCGACGAAGGCAACATCATCGGCGCCGGCGTCACGATCGCCAGCGGCGCGCGGCTGCTTGTGGGCGGCGCCGGAAACAACATCGGCGGAACGCTGACCATCAATTCCGGCGGCACGCTCGAGCTGGGCTTCATGGGGACCGAGGGCAGCATCAACGGTAATGGTCGCATCCAAGGTCCCGGCACGTTCGCCTGGACGCAAGGCACGATCAAGGGCGCTCTGGGGCCCGGCGGATCTGATCTGACCACAACTGCGCCGATGCACATCACCGGACCGGGCGCAAAGACGCTCGCCGAAGGACGGTTCACCAACGCCGGCAGCGCTGTGTGGGACGAAGGCAACATCACCACTAACTTCGCGGCAGTCTTCTCGAATTCCGGCACAATGGATCTTCGTTCCGATAATTTCCTCGCGCCATTCTTCGCCGGGCCTGCGACGCTTGTGAACACCGGCACGTGGAAGAAGACCGCCGGCGGTGGAAACAGCCAGATCAACATCGATCTTCAGAACACCGGCACGGTGCTCGCCGGCAGCGGAACGCTGAACATGACCGGCTTCTCCGCCGCCTCCAGCAGCAGCGGCACGTTCGTCTCCAACGGCAGCGGCGTCGTGCAGCTCCACGGCCAGACGCTGACCACCGGCGCGAACTTTGGCGGAACTGGAACCAGCGAACTAGGTGGCACCAACACCGTGGCCGGCGCGGTTGGTGTGAACGCAGGCAGTGCGTTGCGCGTCGTTGGACCGGACAACGCGATCATCGGCACGCTATCGCTCGCATCCGGCGCTGTGCTGGAACTGACCGCGACGAACACCAGCGGCGAACTTCAGGGCAACGGACGCATCCAAGGCGCCGGGCAATTCAAGTGGACCGCGGGCACGATCACCGGCGCGATCGGCGCAGGTTCTGATTCGCTCACTGTCACCGCGCCGATGCTCATCACGAGCCCCGGCGGAAAGACGCTCACCGAAGGACGCTTCACGACCGCCGGCAGCGCCGTGTGGGACGATGGCGACATCACGACTAACTTCACCGCCACCCTCACGAACGCCGGCACGATGGACTTGCGCTCGGACAACAACCTCGCCTTCTTCTTTGCTGGCCCCGCGATACTGCGCAACACCGGCCTGTGGATGAAAACCGCAAGCGCCGGCACCAGCACGATGTCGATCGATCTTCAGAACACCGGCACACTTCTGGCGAGCAGCGGCACGCTGACGTTCAAAGGTCTGTCGGCTGCTTCGACCAGCAGCGGCACGATCGTCTCGAACGGCAGTGGCGTCGTGCGAATGGAAGGCCAATCGCTCGCCAGCGGGACGACCTTCCGCGGAACGGGAACGAGCGAGCTTGCCCAGAGCAACAATATTCCGGCGATCGTGAACATTGCGAACGGCGCGGCGCTGCGGGTCGCCAGCTTGAACAACACGCTCGCCGGCACGATCGCGATCGCCAGCGGCGGCACGCTGAACCTTGCATCGTTCGGTGAAATCGAAGGCGCCGGACGCATCGACGGCCCCGGCAATTTCGTCTTGGCCGGAACGCTCAGCGGTCCGACCAGCCGCGACGTATCTGCCCTGACCATCAACGCGCCGACCAGGATCAGCACTGGCGCAACGTTCGCCGGCGGTCGCATCCTCAACCAGGCTGACATCATTTGGGACGGCGGCGGCATCACCACCAACGTCGGTCCACAGATCACAAACGCCGGCACGATCGATCTTCGCAGCGACGATTCGCTGGGCATGTTCTTCGGGCCCGTAGCGCAAATTCTCAACACCGGTCAGTTCAAGAAGACCGCCGGCACCGGCAACAGCAACATCCAAGCCGCGTTCACCAATACCGGCGAGGTGCGCCTCAACTCCGGCACGGTGAACTTCGCAGACGACTTTGTGAGTACCGGCACGCTCACCGTTTCGCCCGGCGCGGGCGTGAGCTTCAGCGGCGCCAACACCACAATCGGCGGCGCGCAGCATTGGCCCGCCGGATTTGTGCTGAGCGCATCTGGCAACAGCACGTTCCTTACGGACGCCGGCGCGAACGGAGCAAATCTCTCCGTCTTCCAAACCGGAACGACCAACTTCGCCGTGACACAGCACCTGGCTGGGTTGGCCGTCCTGGGACATGTGACGGTGTCGCCCGGCGGCAATCGCATCCTCTCAACCGGCACGATCAGCTTCGGCGTCTTCCCGAAACTTGACCTCACCGACAACGACATGATCGTGGCCTCGACGACCTACGACACCATCACCACGCAGATTCGCAGCGCCCGAAACGGCGGCCTGTGGGACGGAAACGGCATCACCAGCAGCGCCGCCGCCGCTGCGTTTCCCAAGAACCGGACGCTCGGCACGCTTACCGGCCAGGAGTATCGCAGCGTCAACGGACCCAGCGCGACGTTCGACGGCGAACCTGTCGCCAACACCGACACCCTCGTGAAATACACTTACTACGGCGACACCGACTTCAACGGCGTGGTCGACTTCGACGATTACGCCCGTACCGATGGCGGCTTCAACAACAACCGAACGGGCTGGTTCAACGGCGACTTCGACTACAACGGCATCGTCGACTTTGACGACTACTCGCTGATCGATGGCGCATTCAACACGCAGTCCGGAACGCTGCGCCGCGCGATGAGCTATCTGGATGGCACCGATCGCAGCAATCAAGAGATGAATGGCGCAGCGCTGGGACTCGTGCGGGAGCACTTCGCGCAGTTCGGAAATGCCTACGCGTCCAGCTTCCTGAACTCGATCCCCGAACCGACCAGCGCACTGGCGCTAAGCGGGCTAGCCGCTTCAGCGGCTAGCAGACGTCGTCGTCGACGCTGATCTACTTCCCCTTCGCGACATCGATCACTTCGATCTCCGGCTTCATCGGCTTCGCCGGGTCGAGCGTGACGTTCTTCGCGACGACGCGCTTGCTGTATGGCCTGACCTTCGCGACGAACGATTTGATCTGATCGGGCGGCAGGCCGAATTCGTAGCGGGCCGTGCTGAATCCGCCGAGGCGATCGCTGTAGATGTCGTCGCAGCCGTGCTCGTTGCCCTGCGAATCGATCGCGATCACCGTGAACTGCTGATCCTTCACTTCGTGCGCGACGTAAACGACCGAGCCGGCGTTGTTGCGCGGGTTCTCGCTCACGTGCGTGAACGCGATGCCGCCGACTTCCGTTTCGTAGCCGCCAGCCGGGCGCCCAACCTGCGTGTGCTCGGCCGTCACGACCGTCTTCCATTCTCCGTCGGCCACGAGGATGTCGATGTCCACGCTTGTCGCGCCGGGAACGATTGAGAACGGAATCAGCCAGAACGCGCGTTCGGCATCGGGTGTCAGGACGAAGCTATCGGATATTTTGGCCTTGGGGATTCGCGCCAGTGTTCCAGCGCCAACGCCATGACTCGTGACCAGGACGACCGCCTGATGCGTCATCCCTTCGCGCGTGCGCATCTGCTGATTGCTCCACGGCCCGCGCGGGTCTTCGATCTTCTGGCCGTCGATGCCGAACCATTCATCGTCGCTCGCGCCCCATTTCGCGATGCCGAGAAACTGCACGGTGGTCGCGTCAGAGATCTGCACTTCGAATGATTCAGGCGCGACGGTCGCCAGCACCGCGCTGGATGCGACGACTGCCGGCGCGATAATGGACGACATCTGGTGAATGGCCGTCGCGGTCACCGCGCTGGTCGCGACGACTGCCGCACATGCTGCCGTCGCCAGTTTTACCTTCCACATGAGCATCGTGTGCATCACTTTCTGCGCGATCTGCGCCGATGGATACGCCAGCGCCGCCAGGTGTGTGACGGTCGCCAGTTTCGTCGTTGAGCTCACGAGCGTCGCGGGCGCGACGAGGTTCGATTCGTGAACCATCGCCGCGATGATCGGCGACGCGCTGAGCATCGCCACGCCGCGCGATAGGAGATATTCGCGAATGCGATCGACCGATCGCGTGACGCGCTTGCGGGCCGCCTCTTCGCTCGTGCCGAGCATCGCGCCGATCTCGCGGAATGTCCGCCGCTGGAAGTAGCACAGGATCAGCCCGCTGCGATCGCGCTCGCCCAACTGCGTGATCGCCTCATCCAGCAGCGGCAAAAGCTGCTCGCGTTCGTCGGCGTCGTCGATGAGGCCGATCGCATTTTCCATCTGAGTTGACTCAAGAGCCGCGGTGCGACGATCGCGCTGTTCGCGGCGCGTCTGCATCTTGCGCGCGTTCGCGCACGCGTATCGCGTTGTCCGATGCAGCCACACCGCGATGGCCGCATCGCTCGGCAGGCGCGGA
>JACMJD010000551.1 GCA_014380825.1 Phycisphaerae bacterium
CCTCTTCCTCGTGATGATGCTCGCTTTGCTCCTTGAGCACCTTGAACTTGGCTTCCCAGGTCTCGGCCGCGGGGTCGAGCGCGAGCAGGTCGGCCAGCAGGCGCTTCAACGATAAATGCTCCTCGAGCGATTCGAGCAGAATGTCTTCAGTGCGCTTGGCCTTCACGGCCGGATAAAAAAGGTCTTCCTCCGAAGTCAGATGCTTGGTCAGGTCATCGCCCACGCGCACCAGCGCTGCCGAGCGCGCCTTCGGCCCGCTCGCTTCCACGGCGGCTTTCATCAGACTTTCGAGCTTGCGGTGTTGGTCGATCAGTAGTTTTATCGCGTCCATGATGTCTTTCCTGTGTATTCAGCCCCGTTGTTTGCACAATCGTTAGCAGCGCCCGTGCCTGCCTCAGCTCACCTTGTTCTGCCAGAGCCCATCGACTTCCGCTTACTAAAATACATCGCCAATCTTCGGAGATCATGAAATGGCGATCAAGCGCTCAAAAGCACCGGCCGGCACGCTCGTTCATCTGGAGCACCAGTCACGGGTGCTGCGCGACAATCCTTGGGGCGACCCTCACGTACGGAAGCTCGCTGTGTGGCTGCCCCCTCAGTACGACCACGCGGCTGGTGTAGGAAAGGGACGCGCCAGTCAGGCGCGATTCCCGGTTTTGTATGACATGGTGGGCTTCACCGGCTCCGGCCTTTCGCATGCCGGATGGAAGGCGTTCTCGGACAACGTACCCGAGCGTGTTTCCCGTCTCATCCACGACGGCAAGATGGGGCCAGCGATCGTGGTGATGCCCGATTGCTTTACCGCGCTCGGCGGCAACCAGTACATCAATTCATCGGCGGTCGGCCGCTACGCTGACTACCTGTTGAAAGAGATCGTGCCGTTCGTCGATCGCGAATTCCGAACGCTGGCGTCGCGCGAACATCGCGGATGTTTCGGCAAATCTTCAGGCGGCTACGGCGCAATCATTCACGGCATGCGATACGTGTCGCACTGGGGCGCGGTCGCAGACCATTCCGGTGACTCATATTTCGACTTTGTCTACTGGCACGACTGGCCCAACACGCTGAACGAACTGGGCAAACACCGCGCCAAAAGGCGCGCCGCCGGGCGCTACGACGCCGCGAAGCAAGCCTCGCAGGCCAGCCTCGATCAGGGCATCGACGACGGCCGCGTCAAGCGATTCCTGAAGCACGTCTGGGGTAAGGAGAAAGTTTCTTCCGCCGAAGTTCACTGCATCATGAATCTGTGCATGGCAGCGAGCTACGACCCCGATCCGGCGACGCCACTCGGCTTCCGTCTTCCGTGCAATCTTGAAACCGGCGAGCGGATCGAGCGGCGCTGGCAGCAATGGCTGGCGAACGATCCAATCAATCTGGTGACGCGCTACGCCCGAAATCTGAAGTCGCTCGCAGGGATTTACATCGATTGCGGCTGGCGCGATCAGTTTCACATCCATTACGGCACGCGCATCCTGTCACGACGCCTGAGTGCTGCCGGCGTCGCGCACAGGTACGAAGAGTTCGACGACGACCATTCGGACGTCGACTATCGAATGGACGTCAGCTTGCCGTTTCTGTATCGGGCACTGAAGGGTTGATCAGTGAAAGCACAGGTTAGGCCGCCCGTTACGTGACGGCGAACAGATGCCACCTTCCCCGGACGCCCTTCAAGATATGAGTGCCGCGGTCGGTGAAGTTGATTCCCGATCCAGCGAC
>JACMJD010000045.1 GCA_014380825.1 Phycisphaerae bacterium
CCGACCCTTCGTTCGGCCTGGCCATCCGGCTGCCGTTCGAGCAGCGGACCAATCCGTTCATCGAGCACGATCCCAAGCTCGTCAATTTCAAATACTTCTTTACCCGCAAGCTGATGTTCGTCCGCGCCAGCCACGCCATTGCCATCTTCCCCGGCGGGTTCGGCACGATGGACGAAGGCTTCGAAGTCCTCACCCTTGTGCAAACCGGCAAGAGCGTGCCCGTGCCGATGGTCTTCGTCGATCGCCCCGGCGGAGATTTCTGGCAGTCGTGGCAGGACTACGTGAAAAAGCATCTGCTCGGCAGCCGCCTGATCGGCGAAGAGGACCTGCATCTTTACAAGATCACCGACAACGTCGAAGAGGCCGCGAAGGAAGTTCAGCACTTTTACAGCAACTATCACTCGATCCGATATTCGCGGGATGACCTGGTGATCCGCCTGCATCGCAAGCCGACCGAAGCGCAGCTCGCCACGATCGAAGACAAGTTCGCGGACATCAAGGTGAAGGGGACTTTCCGGGTATCCGATGCGCTGCCGGTTGAAAAGGACGAGCCGGCGTTACAGTCGATGTCGCGACTCATCTTCACGTTCAACCGCAAAGACCACGGCCGGCTTCGAATGCTGATCAATCATTTGAATGATCTGCCTTGAGCGCAGCGAGTCCGGGCCGACTCGAAGGAGCAGCCACTCGCGCAGTGCTTCAAATTGGCCGGTTCTTGCCTGTCGAATCAGGTCAACATGAAGAGATCGCAATGCACGCGAGCCGGATGGGCACTTCGGGCACCGTTGCGGTCATCCGCCTCACAATCCGCTCATATTTCGGCTTGTTTGAATTGGTCATTTTTGCGATAAACATTTCGCCCGTGATTCGACAACGGTCGCGGGCGGAGCGGATGTGTTGGGCTAACGAACACCTCCGACGGCACAGCGCGAGCTGTGCTCACCTCTATAGGCTTATGTGAAGGGAAAATCATGACGCAGTGCCGACGGAGCAGCGGCGAAGCACCGATACGGGGATTCCATGCACAGACGATCGGCTTGGCCGCAATGGCAGCGCTTGCGCTGTCGTGCGGGTCGGCGATGGCGCAGTTCACCTCGGTCGTGAAGACCGGCGTGGCCGTGCCCGGGCAAGGGACGAACTTCACCAACGTCAACATCGCCGGCATTGATAGCGTCGGCGGCGCGGCGTTCATCGGGTCGTTCACCGTCGGCGCGACGAACTATTCCGGCCTGTATCATAAGATCAACGGCAACATCCTGACGCTCGTCGATCGCAACTCGGTCGGCCCGGCGGGCGAGACGATCAACTCGATCATCGCCACCGGCGATTATGAAAACGGCGGGATCGTTTTCGCTGCCAACACCACGCTCGGCCGAACGCTCTATCGATATGCGCCAAACGGTGCGCTGACGAAGCTTCAGCGCGAAGGCGACGTGCTGCCTGGCTCAACTTCGCCCATCAGCACGTTCTACAACCGCGGCGTATCAGGCGATCAGAACGACTTCGCCTTCGGCACCGCGCACGTCGACGGCGGCACCTCGCTGTACAGCAGCGTCGGCGGAATCGCACTTCCGGTGGCGGACAACAAAACGCGCGTGCCAGTCGCGGAAATGGGCGACTTCATCGACTTCCCGGAAGTCAACCACCGCAACGGCGCTACCGCGTTCGTCGGGCGCGGCATGGACCCCGACAACGGCAGCACGATCGCCGAAACTGCCGGCGTGTTCGTTGCCCGACCGGGCAACCCGATCGAAACGATCTCGCATTTCAACGAACCGATTCCCGGTGCCGTCAGCGATGACTTCCGCTTCCACGAGTTTGAACGCCCGCGCATCATGCCCGATGGCCGCGTCGCGTTCGCCGGCGGATTTATCAACGAATCAGACCCCGATCCAACGCTGCCGCGCCACATGGGCGTCTTCATCCGCAACCCGGACCTCACCTGGAAGAGCTATATCGACAGCAACATGAACCTGCCGGGTTTGCAGGCGAACATCGCCGAGTTTAATCAGTTCTCGCTCGAAACCGACTACAACTACTTCGGGCTGGATGACATCAACCACGGTTCTTACATCTACTATGAAAGCGCCGACGGCGTGTTCACGAAGCTGA
>JACMJD010000552.1 GCA_014380825.1 Phycisphaerae bacterium
ATGCTTTGCATGTGCAGATCATGGTGCCGCATCTTGTGCGTGGCCGGCACGTGAGGGTCGTGATAGTCGATCTTTCCGCCCAGCGCCATGAGCTTTTCGATCAGCTCGAAGCTGGGGCTTTCGCGCACGTCGTCGACGTCGGGCTTGTACGCCAGACCCAGGATCAGAATCTTCGAGCCTTTGACAGACTTGGCGCGATCGTTCAGCGCCAGCGTCGCGCGCTGCACGACGTAATCCGGCATCGCGCGGTTCACTTCGCCGGCCAACTCGATGAAGCGCGTCGGCATGCCGACTTCGCGCGCTTTCCAGGTCAGGTAGAACGGATCGATCGGGATGCAGTGCCCGCCCAATCCGGGTCCCGGATAGAACGCCTGGAAGCCAAAGGGTTTTGTGGAAGCGGCGCGGATGACTTCCCACACGTCGATGCCCATGGCATCGAGCACCATTTTCATCTCGTTCACCAGCGCAATGTTCACCGCGCGATAAATGTTCTCCAGCAGCTTCGCGGCCTCGGCGACTTCGGCGCTGCTGACGGGAATGACTTGCTTGATCGCCTTGCGATACAGCGCGACCGCGATCTCGCCACTCTTGGCATCAATGCCGCCGACGAGTTTCGGGATCGATTGCGTGTTGTGATCCTTTCGGCCGGGGTCTTCGCGCTCGGGGGAATAGGCGAGGAAGAAATCCTTGCCCAGCTTAAGGCCGCGCGCTTCGAATCGCGGCAGCATGATCTCGCGCGTCGTGCGCGGATAGGTCGTCGATTCGAGCACCACCAGTTGGCCGGGACGCAGCGTCCTGGCGATGTCGTCGGCAGTGCGCTCGACGTACGACAGGTCCGGCTCGAGGTGATGACCCAGCGGGGTCGGCACGCAGGAGATGATCGCATCGCACTCCGCCAGTCGCTTGAAGTCGACGGTCGCATCGAAGCGGCTCGATGCTTTCAACTCGCTGGCGAGCGTATCGCCGAGGTGCTTCAGGTAGTTTTCGCCACGATGCAAGGCGTCGATCTTGGCTTGATCGACGTCAAATCCGACGACCGGAAACCCCGCCCGGTGGAACGCCGCCAGCAGCGGCAACCCGACATATCCCAGCCCGATCACGCCCACTTTGGCGGCGTTCGAATCGATTTTCGTCTGCAAATCCATCTGGATACGGATGATAACCGCTGCGTTCCCGCGAATCACATGTCGGCTACTTTTCTGTAGTCAACTTCGTGCTTCGATCACTACGATATGCCAGTCTTCGATTTTTCTGTGCCCGCCAATTGGGAGACCCACACCATGCTTCGCACCAAAGCTTCGTTCAACCCGGTTCAGATTCTGGAGTCGCGCATTCTGTTGGCCGCGGTTCCCCCGGACACCGTGCTCGTGCGGGCCTCAGACGCCAGCGACTTGATCACGCTCCAAGTCCGCCTGGCGAGTAATGGAGCCAAGGAGCTGCGCGCCACGATCAACGGCCGCGTACGCCGATTCAATCTCACCGGCATCAACACGATCTCGGTCGAATCGCTGAGCGGCAACGATCAGATCTTCGTGAACGAGAACACCGTTCGGCCGATCGTGATCAACGGCGGATTGGGGGACGATACGATCGTCGGCGGCGCGGGGAACGATCGAATCATCGGTGGCCGCGGACGCGATCTGATCTCCGGAAATGACGGCGACGATCTGATCAAAGGTTACGACAGCGATGACACGCTCAACGGAAACGACGGCAACGACGTGCTGGACGGCGGCGCGGGCGCAGATTTCATGCTCGGCGGCAACGGCAACGACGTGCTGATCGGCGGCACGGGCAGCGATCAGATGTTCGGCCAGAACGGCAACGATACCTTCTTCGCGATTGACGGCACACTCGACACGATTTCCGGCGGCAGCGGCGATGACTCCTTTGGCGCGGTCGATCTGATCGATTCGGCGACGTAGTCACGTGATCCGCTCGCTTTCACATCCGCGGCGTCGCGTTTAAGATGCCGCGGCGATGAATACGCTTTCACTCCTTGCACAGCAGATGCCGCCTTCGCATAGCGCGTGGGCGCCGGTTGTGTTGTTGATCGTGATCGCCCTGCTGTTCGCGATCGGGACGATGGCGGCGTCATTTTTGATCGGTCCGTCACGTCAAGGCGCGGTGAAATCGACGACGTATGAATCGGGCATGATGCCGATCGGCGACACCCACAAGCGCTTCAACGTGCGGTTTTACATCGTCGCGATGATCTTCCTGGTGATCGACGTCGAAATTGTCTTCTTCTATCCCTTCGCCACCGCCTTCGCGAAGACAGTGAAGGAACAGCCGAGTGCCGCGGGCGTGATGCTCGCGTCGATGGGCATTTTCGTTGCAATCTTGTTGCTCGCCTACGTATACGCCTGGGGGAAAGGCGTGTTTCGGTGGGACTAGGCG
>JACMJD010000553.1 GCA_014380825.1 Phycisphaerae bacterium
AAGGGCAACATCAACCTCTGGGACGGCGGGTGGTCCAGCGGCGGATTTCTGGCGGATTCGAAAATCGATGGCGTGATCAACTCCGGTTCGCAGCAGCAATGGCTGAGCCGGAATTCCGAATGGGGCGAATGGCGCGGCGGGAACTGGAACATGGTCTTCGTCGGCACGAAAAACCCGCCCGCCGGGGAGTTTCCGGAGAAGCCGTACACAGTGATCGAGAAGACGCCGCTGATCCGGGAGAAGCCGTACCTGTTCATCGACGAAGCCGGCCAATATTTCGTCATGGTTCCCGAGCTGCACACCAAAGGCACGCAGGGAATCACGTGGGCAGCCGGCGCGAATCCGGGGAAGCCGGTTTCGATCGATGACTTCTTCATCGCACGCGCCGATCGCGATAACGCCGCGACGATCAACGCGGCCCTTGAAAGTGGAAAGCACCTGCTGCTCACGCCCGGGATTTATCATCTTGACAGCGCCATCCGCGTGACGCGGCCAAACGCGATCGTGCTCGGCCTCGGTTATCCGACGCTCATGCCCGACAAGGGGACACCGGCGATGATTGTGTCGGATGCGGAAGGCGTGAAGATCGCCGGCGTGCTGTTCGAAGCGACCGAAACCGAATCGCCCACGCTCCTGCAAATCGGCGAATCCGGAAGCACATCATCGCACGCGAGCAATCCGATCTTCCTGTTCGATATCTTCTGTCGCGCCGGCGGCGCGGTTGCAGGCAAGACCAAATGTTTTGTCACGATCAACAGCAACGACGTCGTCGGCGACAACTTCTGGCTCTGGCGCGCCGATCACGGAATGGGCGCGAAGTGGGACGTGAACAAAAACCCGAACGGCCTGATCGTGAACGGAAACGACGTCACGATCTACGGTCTATTCGTCGAACACTGCCAGGAATATCAAACGATCTGGAACGGCAACGGCGGGCGCGTTTACATGTACCAGTCGGAGCTGCCGTACGATCCGCCGACGCAGGAAGCGTGGTCGCACGATGGCGTGCGCGGTTATGCATCATACAAGGTGGCCGACAAGGTCACGACGCACGAAGCCTGGGGCGTCGGTGTCTACTGCGTCTTCAAAGCCGGCCCGATCATCTGCGAGACCGCGATCGAGGCGCCGACAGTTCCGGGCGTGAAGTTTCACCACATGATCGCCGTGCGATTGAGCGGCCAACCGGGCAGCGGCATCAATCACGTGATCAACGATCAAGGCGATCCGGTGATCACGACGAGACTCTCGAAACTAAAATAGCGCGGGCCGTGCTTCGCGTTCACGACCCGCGCGTTGGCGCAACTCGCGATCAACTCACGAGGGGCGAAGTGCGAGCTTGCCGAGATGATGGTGTTCCACCGCACGTAGCGCGTCCGCCGCCTGATCGAGCGGAAACGTTTGCGCGACGTGTACTTCGAACGGCGCCTGCTCGATCAACTGGTTGAGCTTCTCGATTGCCTCCGGCGTCGGCATGCCGTCGTAGTTCGTGACCGTGATGCCCGCGCGGGCCTTCGGTGCCGGTTCGACCCCATTCGGATATGCGACGCGTCCGCCGTCGCGTATCGCTTGCAGTGCCCGCTCGGCGGCAGCACCGCCGGCGGTCAGCAGCGCGGCGTCGATTCCATTTGGCGCGAACGTTCGCGCTGCCGCCACGACGTCGTCCTTACGTCCGTCGATTGCGACTTCAGCGCCCAGTCGTCGTGCTAACTCCACGCCATCCGATCCCGACGCGACAGCAAACACGCGTGCGCCCAACCGCTTCGCCAGTTGCACCGCGAGATGTCCGATGCCACCGCCGGCGCCAAAGATCAACACGGATTCGCCCGACCGAACGTGCAGCGTATCGTCCAGCCCGCACAGCGCGGTCATCGCATCGAACGGCAGTGCGCCGGCCTCCTCCACGGTCAGTTTGCCTGGAATCGGCGACGCAAGTTCGACCTTCACCGCGGCGTATTCCGCGTAGAAGCCGCCCTTCGGATTCGCGAGACCGAAGGCGTAAACGTGATCGCCCTTCTTGAAATCCCGAACGTTCTGACCAACCTCGGTGACGGTGCCCGCGCCGTCGGAGCCGAGCACGTACGGAAACTTCGGAGTAATTCCCATCATCTGCGCGAATCCGCCGTCGCGCTCGAACGGATCCCACGCGCCGACGCCGGCGGATTCGACGCGAATCAGAATTTCATCCAGCCCGATCTCGGGCACCGGCAGCCGGTGCGGAGTGACGGGCCCGCCGAACTCGTCGATCGCCGCGGCCCGCATCGTACGTTGCGCTACCTGTGTCATGTTGCACCTCGCCAGAAGAGATTTCGATTCCCCTTAAGATTCAAGTTCGCACACGTCGAAAACGTTACGCACCGTGCGCGCGACCGGACAACCGAACGGGAGATTAATGTTTCCTGAAGAGAGGCGTGATTACGCCTTCGATATCAGCGCGGCCAGGCGCGCATCGCGAGATCGGCAACTTGCAGGAGTTGCTTGCGCGTCGCGCCGCCGGTGGCCTGCACGGACATGCCGTGTTGCATCGTAGTAATGAATCGCGCCAGGTCGGCGGCAGTCGCGCCGCGTGGCAGATCGCCTTCCCTGACGGCTCGTTCGAAGCGTTTGCGGATCGCCGCCTCACCGGCCGCGCGACGCGCGGCCAATTCGTTGCGCACGCAGTTCGAATCGGCGCCGCACGCGAGTGCGCCTTGTACCAGCAGACAGCCCGCCGGGTGCTTCGAATCGCCCAGCATCTCCGCCGTCCCCCGCAGCAATGATTCGGCCACCTTGCGCGCGGTTGGTCGACCCAAGGCGCTGGCGACATGTTCGCACGCGCCGGCCGAGTATCGCCCGACAACCTTGCGGAACAGCTCTTCCTTGTTCCCGAACGCCGCGTACATGCTCGGGCGATTGATGCCCATCGCCTTGGTAAGATCGGGCAGCGACGCGCCTTCGTAACCAAGTCGCCAAAAGACCTTTAGCGCCGCCTCCAGCGCCCGATCGAGATCGAACGCACGAGGCCTCCCGGGCCTGCTGGTCGGGCGGTTTTTGCGCTTCCGTGTCACTTCCATACCAATCAATACAATATTCCGTTTGACTCCGGAAATCCACCAGGCATATTCTGTATCGATCGATACACAATAGAAAAGGAGCGATCAACCATGGCTACGAAAACTCAAGGGAACGTTCAGGGGAACACACAGGCGAATACGCTAGCGAACACGCAGGGAAATCTCCGGCGCAAGACTGAAGGGACGAGTGACTCGAATCGTCCCGGGAAATTGCAGGGGAAGGTTGCCGTCGTGACCGGGGCGTCGAAGGGAATCGGCGCTTCGATCGCGTGGCATCTCGCCGCGGAAGGCGCGAGCGTCGTCGTGAATTACAGCTCGAGCAAGGAAGGCGCCGATCGCGTGGTAAACGAGATCGTCGCCACCGGTGGCCGGGCGATCGCGGTACACGCGAACGTCGCGAAGCCGACGGATATTCAGCGGCTGTTCTCCGAAGCGGAGAAAGAATTCGGCCGCATCGACATCCTCGTCAACAACGCCGGCGTGTACGAATTCAAGCCGCTCGAAGACGTCACCCCGGAACATTTCCACAAGATGTTCGATCTGAACGTCCTGGGATTGATCCTCGCGTCGAAGGAAGCGACACGTTACTTCGGCAGCGAAGGCGGCAGCATCATCAACATCAGTTCAGTCGCGGCCACCGCCGCCCCACCGTCGACTTCCGTGTACAGCGCCA
>JACMJD010000554.1 GCA_014380825.1 Phycisphaerae bacterium
GCCGCGACATCGGACGGGAAAAGCGCGAAGTTTGCCGGTCCGTTCGTGCGTGAGCCGAAGATCAGCACGGGCGCGGGCGATCACTTCAACGCCGGGTTTTGCGTCGGGCGCGTGCTGGGTTTCGGCCTGGAAGAGAGTCTCTGCGCCGGCGTGGGCGTCAGCGGCTACTACGTCCGCACCGCCACGAGTCCATCCGCCACGCAGCTTGCCGAATTCATTGCCGACCTTCCAGCGCCGCAATAGGTGCAAGATTTTCCGCGCTCGCGCCGTTCCGCCCGGACGCTAGTCTGCCCCGGTTGCTTGGTTAGACCCGTCCATCTGGGGGACCTTCGTGCGAATCAACCGATTATCCTGCATTGCCTTCGTGTGTTCGGCGTGCTTTTTCGCGCTCATCGCGCGGGCCGAAGTGCTGATTTACAACATCGTCCCCGGCCAGAGCTCGCTGACGATTTCGGGCACTTTTGCCGGACAACCATTCACGCCGCAGACCGCTGGCAGCACGACGACCAGCTACAGTGGGACGATCCTCGCGGATGTCGGTGTGGCTACGATCTCGTTCCCGGGCGGAAGTTCGATTAACGCCGCGAATCAAGCGTTTAGCCAGCAGCCGGGAAATGAAGGCAACCCCGGGACCGCGCTAGCGAACTATGGCATCCTGGCCAATCTTGCACCCTTCGGCACCGGCATCGCCGCGATCCGCGGACTGGTGCTGGACATCACAAGCGGCACGATCAACCTCGGCGGCACGAGCATTCCCTCGCAGCAGACGCTGGCGGTATCGAGCGGAAATATCGATTACTCGTCGGCGGTTGCGTTCGGTCGTCAAGACATGTCGGGCAATTCCGCAAGCAACGCTGGCACGGCCGGGTCGCTGATCAGTAGTGTTGGAACGTCGACGCTGACGATTCCGGTCAACTTTACCATCACACAGTCGACCATCACGACCAACGATACGATCCTGACGGTTACCGGAACACTCCTCGCGACTCGTCCGGTGCCAGAGCCAGGATCGCTGGCCGGTTTAACTCTCTTTGCACTGGCATCCATCCGCCGTCAGCGACACTAGTCGCCATTAACCAAGCCCCTAAACAAAAAGCCCCGAAGCGACGTTCGCCCGGGGCTTTTTCAATTTTTCAAATCAGCACGAATCGCGTCATTTCGTGCCGCCAAATGATTCTTCCCAGAAGATCTGCATCGCTTCCCATGAACGTCGGTCGGCCTCGGCGTTGTAGCCGATGCCGGGAATTTTGAACTTGTCGGCGTCGGGATTCGTGAACGCATGGAGCGCTTTCGCGTAGATATTAACTTGCCAATCCGCGCCGGCGGCGTCCATCTCTTTCTCGAAATCCATCACGTGCAACGGCGTGACCATCGGATCGGCCGCGCCGTGACAGACGAGGATCTTTGCCTTGACGGCGTCCTTCTTCGCGGGTGCATCGGTCGCGAGCGCGCCGTGAAAGCTGACGACGCCTTTGAGATCCATGCCCGACCGCGCCATGGCCAGCGCTTGCGCGCCGCCAAAGCAATAGCCCATTGCGCCGATGCGAGTTGCATCAACCTGCGGCTGCTTCTTCAGCTCGTCAAACGCCGCCTGCCTTCGCGCGGCGGCAACGTCAGGTATCTTGCCCAGCTCGGTGATGAGCTTCTCCGCTTCCTTTGGATCGCTGGTCGTCTTGCCGTCGCCGAACATGTCGGGACAGAACGCGACGTAGCCGAGCTGCGCGAGCTGTTCAGCCCGGCGTTTTGGATAATCGGTCAATCCCCACCATTCGTGAATGACGATCACGCCGGGACGCTTCGCGTCGGTGGAGTCGTCGTACGCGAGATAACCGCGGCAGGTGGTGTCGCCGACCATGTATTCGATCGTCTGCGTTTTCATGCCGGCGAAAGTAGACGACGCGACGAGCAGCAGCACAACAATTGCCGTGGCGAGCTTCATGTTTACACTCCTGTCGAATGATTCATCGAGTCGCACCCTGTATTGCAACGCTGATCATGCTCGCCGTCGGCTGCGCGAGCAAGCCGGCGCCCACGCCGACCGTCGTGCGCTTCGCAACGTTCAATGCGTCGCTCAATCGCGACACACAGGGCCAGCTCGCGCGCGATCTGTCGACACCGGACAATCAGCAGGCCAGGAACGTCGCCGAAGTCATTCAGCGCGTTCGGCCGGATGTGCTGCTGATCAACGAGTTTGATTACGAAGACCGCAGCGATGCGCCAGCGCTGTTTCAACAAAATTATCTAAGTGTCCCGCAAAACGGGGCGCAGTCGATCGAATATCCATACCGCGTATACCTGCCGGTGAACACGGGTGTTTTCAGCGGTCACGATCTGGACAACGACGGCAAAGTGGTAACGGAAGTCGGCTCGCGCGGTTACGGGAATGATTGCTTCGGATTCGGACAGTTTCCAGGGCAGTATGGGATGTTGTTGTTGTCGAAGTATCCGCTATGGCCAGAGCTCAGCATGCAGGAATTGTTGTGGAAAGATTTGCCGGCCGCATCGTTGCCCACCAAGTCGGATGGGTCCGCTTGGTATACCAACGAGGAGTTAAATGTTCTCCGGCTGTCGAGCAAGTCCCATTTGGTTGTGTCGGTTGCATTCGATTGGAAGGTCATTTATGTGCTGGCGAGTCATCCAACGCCGCCTGCGTTTGACGGTCCGGAAGATCGCAATGGAAAGCGGAATCACGATGAGATCCGCTTGTGGAAGGATTACCTCGACGGAAAGCTGCCGCAACGTTTTCCCGGTTGGTCATTCGTCATCATGGGCGACCTGAATGCCGACCCCAACGACGGCGGCAGCGTGCCGGGAGCGATACAGCAGTTGCTCGATCATCCGAAAGTGGACGGCAAGTTTGTCCCGCGCAGCGCCGGCGGCACCGAAGCGTCGTCGCGCGACGGTGGGAACAACGCATCCCACAAATCGCAGCCCGACGAAGACACCGCCGATTTCGGCGACACCGGAAATGGTCCCGGAAACCTGCGATGCGATTACGTCTTGCCGTCGAAAGATCTAAAGGTTCTCGGTGGCGCCGTTTTCTGGCCGCCGTCGAGCGATCCGCTGCATCGACTGGTTGAGATGAAACCCACCGCGGCCACGTCGGATCACCGGCTGGTTTACATCGACGTGCAACTGCCATGAATATTCATGAAGGTCTGGACGGATTTCGCGAGCTGCCCCGCGGCAGCGTGCTGTCGATCGGCAACTTCGACGGGGTACACCGCGGCCACCTGCGCATCGTCGAGCTAGGCCGCGAACTTCGCGCCCAGTGCGATGGACGATTAGCGCTGGCGACGTTCGAACCGCATCCGCTGACCGTGCTGAGGCCGGAGAAAGCGCCGCCGCGCCTGACACCACCGGCATTGAAGCGATCGCTGCTCGCCGCGATTGGCGTCGATGATCTGGTCGTGCTGCCGCCCTCGCGCGAGATCCTCGATCTTTCCGCCGAAGATTTCTGGACGATCCTCCGCGAAGAAGTCCAGCCCGCCCACATCATCGAAGGCGACAGCTTCAACTTCGGCAAAGACCGCCGCGGCACGATCGATTCGCTTCGCGATTGGACGCGCGGCACATCGGTTGAGCTGCACATCGTCGATTCTGTTCAGGTCGCGCTACTCGACATGCAGCTCGTCGACGTGAACAGCTCGCTGATCCGATTCCTCGTCGAGCAGGGACGAATGCGGGATGCCGCGATCTGTCTAGGTCGTCCGTACACGATCGAGGGTACGGTGGTCGAAGGAAACAAGCGCGGCCGAACGATCGACGTGCCCACCGCGAACATCGATGCGTTGGAGCAGGTTGTCCCCGCGGACGGTGTGTACGCGGGGCGCTGCATGGTCGATCACACCACCTATCCCACCGCGATCAGCATCGGAACGCTACCGACGTTCGACGGGAAGCAGAGACAGATCGAGGCGCACCTGGTCGGGTTCGACGGGGATTTGTATGGACGAAAGATCTCAGTCGACGTCATCGATTGGATTCGCGATCAACGGAAGTTCGATGGGATCGAGTCGCTCAAATCACAGCTCGCGCGCGACATCGTGGAGTCGAGGGAACGGTCTCGGTTGGATCCAAGTAGGATGATCGTGTCCAAGGATTGAAAAAATACAGAACGCGAATCTCCACGAATCAACACGAATAATGCAAAGCGAATCCAATTTGTGGATTCGTGAAAATTCGTGTTCATTCGTGTCCATTCGTGTTCCGCATTTTCTGTTTCCCGTATCATTCAGGAATCTATGTCCGATCCGTATCAGCAGATCATCGAAGCGTTGTCGAAATGTCGTCGCGTATTGATCACGACGCACGTGCGTCCAGATGGTGATGCGCTGGGGACGACCGCAGCATTGTCGATGGCGCTGCGGAAGCAAAACATCGATTCGCAGGTGCTGCTGCTCAGTCACATCCCTTCGAAATACAAGTTCGTCTATCAGGACAACGGGGTGAACCACATCGACGTCGAGAACGGTTGGAAGGATCCGTTTCCGTTCTCGGAATTCGATGCGCTGCTCGTCGCGGATACCGGGACTTGGTCACAATTGCCAGGCCTGCGCGAGCGCATCGCGAGCTGGGACGCGCCCAAGATCGTCCTCGATCATCATCTGACGCAGGAAGACTGGGCGGACCTGAAGCTGGTCATCCCCGAAGCAGCCGCGGCGGGGGAGATTGCCGCCGAACTGCTCGAACAGTGGGAAATTCCGCTCGATAAACAAATTGCGACCGCGCTGTACCTGGCGATCGCATCCGACACCGGCTGGTTCCAGTTCTCCAACACGCGCCCATTCACCATGCGGCTCGCCGCGACGCTGATGGAAGCGGGCGTGAACACGGATGAGATGTATCAGCATCTCTATCAAAGCGAACGCCCGGAGCGGGTGGCGCTGCAAACGCGCGCGATGCAATCGCTCGAGCTGCTGGCGGACAATCGGCTCGCGGTGATGACCGTGACGAAACAGGACTTCGCCGACACCGGCGCCGGTGTGCCGGCGACGGAAAACCTGATCAACATCCCGCTGCAAATCGCCACGATCGAAGCCGCGCTGCTGTTCGTCGATCCACCCGACGGTCCAGGTGGTGGGGGCCCCATTCGCGTGAGCTTGCGATCGAAGGGCCAGATCGATGTCTCCAAATTCGCCGAACAATTCGGCGGCGGCGGACACGCGCGGGCGGCGGGGTTGAAGCTTGACGGGCCGTTGGCAGACGCTGAAGCACGGATCAAGGGCGCGATGCTGCAGGCGCTCCGCTGAGCACATTTTCAACCGCAAATCGGCGATTTCTTGAAGTATTCGCCGCATACCCTATACTCGGGCCGCAATGGCACAAGTCGTTCTGGAAAAAGTATCTAAGATCTATCCCGGCAACGTCAAAGCCGTCGACGCGATCGATCTGTCGATCCGCGACCAGGAATTCGTCGTTCTCGTCGGCCCGTCCGGGTGCGGCAAGAGCACGACGCTGCGCATGGTGGCCGGGCTTGAAGAGATCTCCGACGGCACGATTCGGATTGGCGATCGGATCGTCAACAACGTGCCGCCTAAGGATCGCGACATCGCGATGGTGTTTCAGAACTACGCTCTGTATCCGCACATGTCGGTGTACAAGAACATGGCGTTTGGTCTGAAGCTGCGCGGGATGCCGAAAAAGCAAATCAACGAACGCGTCATGGACGCGGCCAAGATCCTCGATATCACGCACCTGCTGGAACGAAAGCCCAAGGCCCTGTCAGGTGGTCAGCGCCAGCGCGTGGCGGTAGGCCGGGCGATCGTCCGCGAGCCGGCGGCGTTTTTGTTTGATGAGCCGTTGTCGAACCTTGATGCGAAGTTGCGCGTGACGACTCGCGCAGAATTGAAACGCCTGCATCATCGATTAAAGACGACCACCATCTACGTCACGCACGATCAGGAAGAAGCGATGACGCTCGGCGATCGCATCGTCGTGATGCGGGATGGGCTCATTCAACAAGCCGACACGCCTTTGGTGACCTATAATTATCCGACGAATCGGTTCGTCGCCGGGTTCATCGGCATGCCGCCGATGAACTTTTTTGACGGCACGATCAAGATGGTGGGCGGGCAGATGGTGTTCGAGGAAGGCAAACTCGCTCACGCCCGTGCAGCGGCCGGGGAATTGCCGGGTTCGTCAAACGCAGCAGGAAACGGCAAGCCGCGATCGGACGAGCCGGTCGTGATGGTGGGTGAATTGACCTTGCCGGGCAACGGGTTTACCCTACCTTTGTCGAAACTTGAGCCGTCAATCGCCGAAAGGCTTGCTGGACAGGTCGGCAGGCACGTGGTTCTGGGGATTCGTCCCGAGCACTTCCACTTGCAACCAGCCGGCGACCATACGGCCCCGTTGAACGTCAGAGTGAGCGTCACCGAACCGCTGGGAAATGACATGGACGTTTACATGAGCACAACTTTGCACGACCACGTGGTCGGCCGAGTCGAAGCGCCGAGCGCCAATGTTGCGGCCAGCGGTCTGGCGATGAACTCGCAGATAACCGTGTATGTGGACCTGCGGAAA
>JACMJD010000555.1 GCA_014380825.1 Phycisphaerae bacterium
CAACCTCATGGGCGTCGGCCTGCACAGCTACGGCTTCATGGACAGCGGCGTCTTCTGGCTGGGCCTGTTCGCAGCCACGCAGTTGTTCATCATGCTGCTGAGCACGCTGCGCGGGATGATTCCGCTGAATCGGACGACGCGTCTCGCTTAACCACGAGGAGGATTAACCACCAAGACACCAAGAGCACCAAGAATTCAATTTTGGATTTTTCTTCTTGGTGCTCTTGGTGTCTTGGTGGTTCAACTCTTGTTTCCGTCTCTGCGGGCGTAGCGCGGACGCAAACGTCGCGACGGCGCCCAGCACAGCCATCACCGGCTCCGGCGCGGCAACTGCGCTGACGGACACTCCATAGCCCGTGTAAAGGCCACGTTCCGCTGCTGTCGCGATGGCGCCGTCTTCGGTCCAGACGGCCAAGCCCGGAGAATCAATTGGCCAGAAGTTGATCGTCGTCGGTCCAATCGCGGACGTGACATGATCGACCCGGAACGCGACGTGGCCGACGCGGAACAGATTTCCTGTTAACGGCTGATCACCCGCTCGCGCCACGTAGAACCCCACGGCGTTGTTGAAATCGGTGCCACCGATGTCCAGATCGCCATCGCCATCCAGGTCGGCCTGCGTGCCGATCGTCGACGGTGGCGCACTGAACGCCGGAACGAGCGAAGCCTCCAGCGTGCCGTGCATCCAATCCTGGTTCCAGTATCGCTGTCGTTCGGAGCGGATCGAGCCAATGATGCTCTGCAATCCATCGTCGTTCGGATCGAAGTTTGATCCCTCGACGCGCGCCCAGACGTCCATCTCGATGCGCGCGCCGGGCGCAGTGACGTGAACTGAATTCAGTCCGTTCATGGTCGCCGGTCCGCTTACCGACGTGACGCGAAGGTCGACGAAAAGAGTTGAGTGGGCCGTGCGGCAGAATCCCAGCGCGACGCCCGCGGCGACGAACAGCAATCGAAGCGTTTTTCGTTTCATCGTGCAGGGGACTTCGGCCCGCGCGGGGTCGCGGCACGATGATTTTCGCACGGGCCAAGCCGCTGATTGCTATTGGACAGTCAACCCGAATAATTACCGTACAATTTCCCTTGACGTCCGGTAATTGTTAGGGCATAGTTCTGGTAGTGCGGAACGGATTCCGCCGTTGTAGGAAAGGCGTTTTCAGATGATCACTGTGCGATTCATTCAGCGGTTGTGGGATGGACGGAATTACGATCGCCTGATCGGCGAACTATTGGCCGCCCGGGTGGAGTCTTCGCCGCGGATCAACTCGCGGCTGACCGGTTCAACCGCCGCCGCGGCGCTGGGGTTGATCAGGCTGGATGAACTCAACCAATCTCACACGCCGGTTGCGCAGAAGATGCTGCGATGCATCATCGCCTCCCAAACCACCGACGGCGGCCAAGAGTCTGGATGGAACGATCCAATGCTGTGCGCACTGTGCCTGCGCGCCCTGATGACGGCCCGCGGTCAAGGCTTGGCCATTGAGCGGGGATTGGCCTGGCTCGCCACGATGCAGCGGCCTGAAGGGACCTGGCCCGCCGAACCGTTCCGTCGCATGCCTGGCGATGCACTGGTCTCGGCCTTCATCCTGATGCAGCTCGGCGGCAATGAGCAGTTCCGATCAGCCGTGCGGTTTGACGAAGCCATCCTGTGGTTCGCCGCGCGTGCGGAAGAGCTGGATGGCGAGATCGTGAAGATCTGGCACTACGCGTCAATGCGGGCGGGTGTACATGCGATGCGTCGGGAAGCCGGTCTTCGTGGGGCAAGTACCAGCGAGGCCGAAGTCAGTTTGTGGTCGTGAGTGAAACGCTAGCAAGGCATTCGCGGCAGAGGGCCTTGAAGCGGGTTCCGCCGGACGGGTGACCTTCGCTACCGCTTCCGCGACAGCATCTCGACCGGCAAGAACTGAACGCGTTCTGTCGTCGGCAGTTGCGTTGTCGTCGCGGCTTTCTCGCCGACGTCGCAACCCTTCGAGCAGCACGCCCCGAGCTTGCTGCGGCGGAGGGTGAGCGTCTTGAATGCTTGTCGTGCGATGAAGGCGGCGCATGCAAGTGCGACGACGGCTACCAGAAAATGTTGCAGCCAGATATTCATTACGTCGGCAACATTTCCACCACGGCGATCACTGCCAGCGGTTTGACCAATGGAGCGATCGAACCAGTCGCCGGAATGATTTGCTGATCAGTATACTTCCGCGCCGACCGATCCGGTTGGCGGAAAACTTCAAGCTGATTGTCGCGGATGTTAAGGATCCAATAATCCTGCACATTGGCTTCCGCATAAACCGATGCTTTTCGTCGGTCAAGATTCACACTCGTGTCGCTTACCTCGATGATCAGCACCGCCGTCTCGGGGTGATCACGATATGCCGACATCGGCTTCTCCAGTACCGCGATATCAGGTTCAGGATCGGAGTCGTCCGTGGCATTGAGCGGCATATCCTGCCGAATCCAGGAATCCGGAAACAACTTGCGCATAACGTCGACGACTTTCGCAACTGCCAATGCATGCGGGTGTTTCATTGGCGGCGTCTGGATGATTTCTCCTTCAAGGAGCAGCACGCGTTGGCCCTCGAACCAACCATCCTCAGCGAGTTGATAGAACTCTTCACGTGTCCATCGACGTGTCTGAGGATTGGCCAGCTTGGGAAAGGTCGTGGTCATCGGAACTAGATTATACCATCTCAAACAAACCAGATTCGCCCAACCTGATACACGCCCAGGCACGCGACGTACGCAAGGGCGTTCATGTAGACGAGCATGACGATGGGCCACCTCCAGCCGCCGGTTTCTCGTTTGACGATCGCCAGCGTGCTCATGCATTGCATCGCGATGACGAACCAGACGAGCAAGCTCACGGCGACGAGCGGCGTCCAGACTTTTGTTCCATCCGGCCGCGTGTCGTTCATCATCTGCGCGGCGAGCGGTTCGGTGTTTTC
>JACMJD010000556.1 GCA_014380825.1 Phycisphaerae bacterium
CGCGCTCGGCGACAACCTGCGATTCATCGGCCGAAACACGGCGGAGACGCTCGACGTTTCGGCCAACGGTTTCGCGCTGGGCGCGGTGCCCTTCTTCCAAACCGCCGTGGAAAACCTGCGCATCGAGACGCTCGATGGCAACGACACGATCCACCTGCACCAGGCACCGGCCGCCGCGATCAGCTTTGACGGCGGACTTGGCGCGAACACGCTGGCGTTCCGCGCCGGCACGCATTCGTTCGCGACCGAACTGGGAGTGCTCGCACCGAACTTCGATATCGCCGTGCATGATGTGGCGATCCTCAACTTCACCGCGTCGCAACATCTCGGCTCGCTGACGATGGACGGCGCGTCGCGCGTGAACGTCACGACCGGCGGCGACAAGGCATTGCGCGTCACGTCGATCAACCTCACCGGCAGCGCGCTGCTTGATCTGAACGACAATGCGATGATCCTCGACTACGCGACCAAGTCGTCGCTCGCCGCGGTTCAATCGCTGATCAATGCCGCCCGCAACGGCGGAACCTGGACCGGGCCGGGTATCACCAGCACTACGGCGAAGAACGCTTCGCCCGCGAACACAACGCTGGCCGCCATCGAATCCAGCGAGTTCAAATCGCTCTACGGCCCGAAAGCCTTGTTCGCCGGTGAAGTGGTCGACGCCACCGCCGTGCTCCTGAAATACAGCTACTACGGCGACACCGACTTCAACGGCATCGTCGACTTCGACGACTATTCGCGCATCGATCAAGGTTTCGAAAACAACCGCACCGGCTGGATCAACGGCGACGCCGATGGAAACGGCGTGGTCGACTTCGACGACTACTCGCTCATCGACCTGGCCTTCAACACGCAGAACGCGTAGTGCTGCGTCCGTACGCAAGCGGCTAAGATCGTCGTCACGATGACTGAGCCTTTCATCGACAACATTCCTTATCGCCTGGCGCTGGCCGGCGGGTGGATCGATCAGCCATTCCTGTCGCGGCTGAATCCGGATCGCGTGGGCGCGATGGTTGTCGTGAGCGTCGAGCCGACCGTCGCATTCATGGAACGCTCCGGCATGGCGACCGGAACCCGTAAAGTTGCCGTTAAACTGTGGAGCGGCCGGATCCCTCGCGATCGCTCGCGCGAATCTCTCGTCCGTGAACTCTACGCGGAAGAGAACAGGGATCTCGCCGAGCCCTCCGGTTCGCAGGACATGATCGGGCTGATTTATCCCGGCGTGTCGCGACTGGATTACGACGCGTCGCACGAGGGCGGCATCTTCCCACGACACATCGAGCACTGCGTCGATCCTATCGTCGCTCAATGGATTGAACGCGTCATTCATCTCATTCCTATCTCGCCGCGTCCGGACGGATACAGCCCGCTTGGCGAAAAGCATCTCGATCCGAAACGGATCGCCGAGCTGGGTGAAACGGGTCGCACCTGTTTCGACGCGATCATCACGCGCGATTTGCGCCGCCTCGGTGACTCGATGAACCGCTGCATGGCCTGCTGGGAAGCCCTGCTGCCGCACACCGTTCGGCATCCGACGATCCCGATCGACTTGATGGGCACGCTGCGCGAATACCAGTCGCGATACGCCGGCGCCATGTACAGCGGTTGTGGCGGCGGATACGTATACGTCGCATCGGACGAGCCGGTGCCGAACGCGATGAAAGTTCGAGTTCGCTTGTGACCGGACCTTGACGGCGCTCGCAAATCAATCGTGTATTGAGGAGACTCGCGTGGACGTTGGAAGAAAAGATTCGCAGATCACGATCGCCGATGGACCGTTCGCGCCGAACTGGCAATCGCTTTGCAATTACCAGGTGCCCGACTGGTATCGCGACGCGAAGTTCGGCATCTTTATCCACTGGGGCGTCTACAGCGTGCCCGCGTTCGACAACGAGTGGTATCCGCGCAACATGTATCAGCGTGGCCACAAAGTGTTCGAGCATCACGTCAAGACGTACGGCCCGCAGGACCAGTTCGGCTACAAAGATTTCATCCCGATGTTCCAGGCCGAGCGATTCGATCCGCGCGCGTGGATCGAGTTGTTCAAGTCGGCCGGCGCGAGATTTGTCGTCCCGGTGGCGGAACATCACGACGGCTTCGCGATGTACGAGACGAAGCTCAATCGCTGGAACGCTGCCGAGATGGGCCCGAAGCGCGACATCATCGGCGAGCTTGCGACCGCCGCGCGCGACGCGGGACTGATCTTCGGCGCGTCCACACACCGCATCGAGCACTTCTGGTTTCTCAACGGCGGGACGCAGTTCAGCTCCGACGTGACCGATCCGCAGTTCGCGGATTTCTACGGCCCCGCCAAGCCGGACAACACGCCGCCGGATGCGGCTTGGATGGAAGATTGGCTGGCGCGCTGCATCGAGTTGGCGGACAAATATCAGCCGCAGCTTTTCTACTTCGATTGGTGGATCGAGCAGCCCGCGGCCAAGCCGTATCTGCGGCA
>JACMJD010000557.1 GCA_014380825.1 Phycisphaerae bacterium
CGATTGCCAGCGCATGCTTCGGCAACGATCTCGCGCCCGTCCAATGCCGGCCATGCCTGCTCGGGCATGTGTTGACGGAGGAAACTCACGCGCGCGATCAGTTCGCTGGCCGCCTCGTTGGCGTTGATTATTTCGCTGGCCATCGGCGCGACCACGTCGGCCAGCACTTGCGCGGCGCGCGTTGGATCGACTTGCGCATCCTGCGTCTCGCGCAGCACCAGATCGTGATAGGTGACTCGGTTCACGCCCACCACGCGCTGACGTTCCGCGTCGAAGACGACATCGCGCTCGCGTCGGATCGCGGGGGGGAACAATTCTTCAAGCCATTCAGATCTGATCCCGCTGGCCATTCGCACGGTCGCCTGCTGCGCGGGATTTCGTTCATCGTGTCGCGCATCGGCAGCGACGAAAAATTCCCAGTCGTGTACGACCGACTGCCTGCCAAGCCGAACTCCGCCGCCGCCGACCATCGTTGCCGTATCTGCGTTTCGCCGGCGCGCCACGCGATCGGGGTACGCGAGCAGTGCGAGCTTTAGCAACGCGTCCCCGATTTGGCCGCTTGGCGGCTTAGCGCGTTTCGGCTCCACCCGCTTAGCGATGCGCAACAGTTCATCTCGCAATCGCGCAACAGATCGCGCTTCCGGACGATCCAGCCACTGCATGCGAGCCAGTAGATCCGAATTTCCGCGCGCGGCGGGCGTGTCGTCCGGGACAAAATCTTTCTCCGACAAGATCGCGGCGATGGCTGCGCCTTCTTGCAGCAAACCCATCTCGGCCGCCGCAACCAGCAGCCGCGCGATGCGCGGGTGCGCCGGCAGCGAAAGCATTTTTCGGCCGAGCTCGGTGATGCGACCTTTAGCCGGCGAATCCAGCGCGCCGAGCATCGCCAGCAGCTTTTCCGCCGCCGCGATCGTGGCTTCGGGTGGCGGCTGATACCACGGAAACTTGCGCGGATCGGCATGCCCCCACGCGTGCAGCGCCAGCACGGTGCCCGCCAAATCGACGCGCTGAATCTCCGGCAGCTCGAAGTCCGGCGATTCGTGAAACTCTTTGGCAGACCAAAGTCGGATGCACCGCCCCGCCGCCGTTCGACCGGCGCGGCCGGCACGCTGGATCGCGGACGCTTTGCTGATCCGCTTCAGCTCGAGTCGATCCAGCCCTCGCCGTGCATCGTAGCCCGCGATGCGCGCCAGGCCGCTGTCGATCACCACGCGCACGCCGTCGATTGTCAGCGACGTCTCGGCGATGTTCGTCGCGCAGATGATCTTGCGTTGACCGGCCGGCGCGGGTCGCAGGGCTCGGGTTTGTTCATCGGATGGAAGCGATGCGTGAAGTGGCAGGACGAGCCAGTTCTGCGACGCCGCGAGCGGCGACAAATCGCGCATGACTCGCCGGATCTCCGGCGCGCCGGGGAGAAAGATCAGCACGTCGCCGGGGTCGTCGAGATTTTGAAGCGTGCTCACGATCTGATCCGTCACGTGAACGCCCAGCTTCTGCTCGTGCGTGATCTCGACCGGAAACGTCCGCCCTGGCACGCGGACGATCGGAGCATCTCCGAGAAACTTTGCCACCGGCTCGGCCTCCAGCGTGGCGGACATGACGATCAGCATCAGATCCGATCGCACTGATTGGCGAACTTCACGCAGCAGCGCGATGGTCAGATCGGTGTGGATCGAGCGCTCGTGGAATTCATCCAGCACGACGGCGCCGACGCCTTCAAGAAACGGATCGTCCAGCAGTTGTCGCGTGAGAATGCCTTCGGTGACGACGCGAAGCCGCGTGTCGCGGGTGAGCTTGCGATCGAAGCGAACGTGATAGCCGACTTCGTTGCCAAGCATCCAGCCGCGCTCATCCGCGATGCGTTCGGCCGCCGCGCGGGCGGCGACGCGTCGCGGTTGAAGCATCACCAGATTGGGATTCTTCGGAGAAAGAAGATCGCCCGCTGCAAGGATCGCCGGCGGAACGCGCGTCGTCTTGCCCGCGCCGGGCTCGGCCACCAGGACCATCGCGCGATGTTCGCGCAGTTGCGCGATGATCTGCGGCATCGACTGATCAATCGGCAGTGGAACCACGCCGACGATTCGTAGCAACCCAGGCGGACGCTTGCAACTTCAGTCCACCGCCTGCGCCCAACTCTGCGTCGAAACTTTCATCGGCGGTGGGTCAAAGAACCCAGGCGGCGGGTTGGTTTGATACACGTTGCTCGACGTTAGATTCAGATCATGATCCGACGCAATCGTGCCCCCTACAACCAGTGGGCCGCTGGCCGTCCCGTCCTTCTTAAACGTCACGTTACCGGAAATGTACGTCAAGCCCTTGATCGTGGATGGATACGTGTCACTCGACGTCGCGTTGGTGACGCCATTGTACGGCGATCCCGGCGGGTTGAAGTTGCGATTACTACTGTCGGTGAGTACGCCGGCATCGTGCTCGAACGTCATGCTGCCTTTGACCATCAGTACGGGATGATTGACCAGGAATGGCTCCAGGCTGATGTTGTTGTCGGTCTTCGACCCACTGCCGCAGTTGAGGATCACCAGCGTGCCGACGATGCGCGACATCTTAATCGTGATGTTCTGCCCCGCGCAGTTGATCACGTAGATGCCGTTGGAATTCGTCGGCCCGTACGGGTTGTTGCCGGGGCTCAGCAACACCTTGTCGATGCTGCCTCCGGTTGCGGCGTAGCTTATCGCAGTGCCGTTGGCGATGTAGTAATCGAAGACGGTCGCATCGGGCATCTCGCGCGGCGCGGCGCCGTTGATCTTCGAGCCGAGATACTGCAACCCCGAGCAGGTGCCCACCGCTTCCGCGTTGGCGTCCATCGTGCAACCGCTGGCGATCGTGATACCTGCGTTCGACGCGACCGTTCCGTTCGCGACAAAATCCGCCCCGCCGCCCAGCGTCAGGTTGCCGCCCGAGACGATCCCGGCCGTGAGGCATGAATAGGCAAACGGAACCGGCGTGAGCGTCACTTGAATTTTCTGTCGCGCCAAGCCCTTGTAGCCGGTAGCGGTCAGCTTCAACGAATCGAACGGTGAATCGGTGAAATCGCCGTCGCCCGGGTCAATCATCGAGATCGACACGCTTCCTTTGCCGAGCGTGAGCGTAGCCGTTGCGCCACTCGCGCGGCTGGTGCGCCATGCCGGGTCGCTGTTGATCCAGTTCCGCGCGACCTCGACGCCCGACTGGGCGAACAGCCGTGCGTCCTCGCTATCGTTCGCGTTCGATGACGTCCGCAGTTGCACCCGCACCGCGGTCAGTGCTGCGATACCGATCACGCTGACAAGCAGCGATATCCCAAGCACCATGACGTACACGGATCCTCGACGTCGAAATGTGGAAGCACGTGAGTTCATGGCGCATTCGTCCTGATCGTAGAAAGCGTGGCGGCCGCAAAGCCGCGATGATAGACCGTGACCGTGATCTTCTTCGCGCCACTCTCGACCTGCGGCGACGCATCGGCGAGCGTGGAAGGATCTACCCACACGACGGTCACCGTTCGCCGCCAAGTCGCCGGACCCGGCAGACCCATCGCGGTCGCATCGCGATACGTCAGCGGTGATTCGCTCAAGCCGTTGTAGTCATCCACGTCGTCAAAGGTTGCGCGGGTCTCGCCGGCCTCGGCGCCAAATGAGATCGCCGAGACGGGTTCCTGGTAAGCCAGAGGCAGGATTTCATTCGTCAGCAATCGCGCCAACTCTTGGGCGCGGGCGCGCTCCAACATGCGAAATTGCATGAGATTCGATTGGCTAACGGTTTGCAGCGCCGCCGTCATCATCACCGCGATGATGACGATACTCACGCTGACTTCAACGATTGAAAAGCCACTGTGAGCGCGTCGGTGAGCTGCGGATGATCCAGAGCGCGTCATGGTCCAGCCACCTCCGGCGCGGACAAAACGCGCGCGCCAGCATGCACACGTGCGGCCGTGTGAGGCCCGCATCGGAGGGTGAGCCTGACGCTGGCTAAGTAATACTTGTAGAGGTCAGGATCTTGAGTGGTTGTGGTGCCATAGACGCGCAATTGCAGAGCGCGAAGCGCATTGAGGCTGAAGGAGGTGCCGGTGTTGATCGTCTGGAAATATTTGGGGCCGCCCAGCAATGCGAGCGTCAGGTTTTGGTATTGAACGTCAACTTCCGTGTCGCTCTCGCCCCGAAACACGACACACGCTCCAGCCGCGGGTGAAAGTCCGCCGGCATTTGCGAGTGATGCTTCCTGCCAACCCCAACCGCTGCTGTAAGGAGCCCCATAAACGCGTTGTTGGTCGACAACCACGTTCGTCGGCGTACCATTCGCTGCTGCCGTGCGAAGCTGGACGCGCATGTTGCCCGACTCGCCTTCTCTCGCGACGAACTGAATCCGCTTTACGCGCCAGGAGCTTGTACCGTTTGGCAGAGTGGGCATGAAGTATTGCCCGCACCACTCGTCTTTGTCGACATTGAATGCCCCGGAGAGCAGCGCGCCGGTGTAGCTGTACAGCAGCCCCTCGGCGCTCTCGGTATAGGTGGTGGCTTGCAGTTCGGCGCGCTTGTCATACGCCACGGCGAATTCGCGAGCATCGTCCAGCACGCTCGCCGCGGCGCCGCTGTTGTATTGACGCGTAACGGGTTGTCCCGCGACGGCGGACCACGCGTATCGAATCGTCTCATCGACGCCGTCATTGTCGCGATCCGCGACCGTGAACGTGATCGCGTTGGCCGTCAGCTCGGTGAAGGTGAGCGCAAAGCTGAGCTCACTCGTGATGCGTTCCGCCGTTCGCGACGCGGCAAGCTGATTGACGTTCACGCCTTTTGCGTCTGGTATCGCCTTGCTCGCCAGTAACACAGCCGACTGAAGCGCCAAGGCGACGATCGAGAACATCGCGATCCCAACCATCAACTCAGCGAGCGTATACGCGCGAAGCGTGTGACGTTGCATCATTGCACCGTCGCCTTTCCGGTGTTCTCGTCGATCGTCACCGTGCGCGTTGACGACCCGGCCCGGACCGTAAGGTTGCCGGCGGTGTCGGGCACGCCGAACCCGTCGAACGTGATCTGCCGCAATCCGCCCTTCAGGTTCACCGAAGCGATCGACGCGTTGTACGGCTCGGCGGATAGGTCCACGGTGTAGGTTGTGCTGGCGGTGTCGAGGTCGCGAAGGTTGGCGATGACATATCCTTCCGACTTGAAGACGATGGTTCGCGAGCTGCTGACCGTGCGCGCCAGCGATTGCACCTGCGCCAGGTCGTGGACAATGCGCTGCGCTGCTGCGCGGGCGCGATATGCGCTGATCGCGCTGGCGTAGCGCGGGATCGCGATCGCCGCCAGCACCGCCATGATCGACATCGCCATCACCAACTCGACCAGCGTGAACGCCCCGCGCGGCCGCGCGGGCGCTGAGTCACGCCGGATTCGCACTTGAAATTGCCTGGTCAAGATGAGCATGACGATGCTTTCTCAGGGGTCGCTCTAGTTTTCACTCATGGCCGCCGCCTCACCCGCGCCGTCGGCGACAGCGCCGCCCACCATGATTGGTGCGCCGCCAACCTTCGTTCCGGCAGGTTGGATCGTTCCGACGGCGGCGTCGTAGATCCACCCGACACCCGCGCCATTGGCGGCGGCGATCCCGGTACTTTCTTTTCGCGTGCCGACCGGTTGTGGCGGGATCGAGCGAATGTACGGCCCGAACACGTGCGTGGCGCTGGCGGTGCTCGACGTTGCGCCGCCCGCGTTCGTGAACATCGTCAACTGCGCGGCGATCGCGTTGACGTCCGGAAAGCTTCCATCGTGCTCGGCGGCGTAGTGATCGATCGCCTTGTTCAGCGCCACGAGGTCCGCACGAAGGGCTGACTCAGCGGCGGCGACGGAACCGCGGCTCAACCGCGGGATCGCGATCGCGCCGATCACCGCGATGATGACGACCACCATCACCAACTCGATCAGGCTGAACGCTCGTCGACCGCGAAACATCTTCGCGCTCCCCGTGTCCCGCTCGGCCCCATAACGTCAGGCGGCCGTTCGGCACACGACACGTCGCGGGTCCCGAACGGCCACCAGGTTTCTTGATTGCTCTCAGACAGCTTCAGGCTCGGTCGCTGTTGCGACCGTTAGTAGCTGCTGTACAGCGTGCCCTTGGAATCTGCTTCGACCGGGCTGGTGTCGGTGGTGTTCGGCTTGATCGTGCCGTTGGTGGCATCGTAGATCCAGCCAACCGAGGCAGCGGTCGCCGCAGCGATGCCGCTCTGGCCCTTCTTCGCGCCAACTGCAAGCGGCGGCACGGTGCGCAGATACGGACCGTAGATGTAGTTGCCGGTCTTGGTCGCGCTGGTCGCGCCCGCGTCATCCGAATACTGCGTGAGCTGGGTTGCAATCGTACCGACTGCCGGGAACGTGCCGCCGTGCTCGCTGGCGTACAGGTCGATCGCGCTGCGCAGGACGCGCAGGTTGCCGATCAGCGACGAATCCGCCGCGCCCGCGCTGCCGCGGCTCAATCGCGGGATCGCGATCGCGCCGATGATCGCGATGATCACGACCACGATGACCAATTCGATCAGGCTGAATCCCTGACGCTTCTTTTGACGTGTATTTCGCATGCCAATGCCTCCGACCCTTGATGGTTCATGCCGCGGAGCCTGGTGCGCCGCGACTTCTAATTTCGCTTCACACGATGCATCGGCAGGGTCTGTGCGGAACTTAAGATTTGGAACGTCACGGAATTGGGTCCACGCGATGCCACTCACCACCCGCCGCTTTATCGGCCCGCGGCGATCTCACTGGTGAGCTTGAGCTGAGCTCGTGTGCCGTCGTGCGATTCGAAAGTTGCGGTCTGCTGATTGACAGCCACGAGCTTGTAGCCATCGATCTTTGCACCAACATGAAGCAGCTTTCCGTCAACAATCGCGACGCCGCCGCCGGATGTGTTGACCGAGATCGTGCTGAGCTTGTGGTCCGTCGCGAACTTATCGGCGGTCGTCGCGGTGGCGATCGTGCCGAGCGTTTTGGGGAGCCAGATGTCCGCCGGGCGGAAGACGTCGCGAATCGCGCCGGGCGAGATCGTGCCCGTCGACTCGGCCAGTTTTGCCAGACGGCTGGCAAGAGAGATCTCTTCACCGCCGCTTGCAGAAAATCGTGCTGGTTTATTGGACGAGCTTGCGCTCGCCAGCAGAAGTGTGCTCGGGTCCTCCAGCGAGGCGTCCGCCGTTGAAGTCGTGCCGCTGAGCTGATCAAAGCCCAGGCCGCCCAACGCGATCACCAACACCGCTCCGACGATCTTGCGTTCCCGTGTGAGTTTCATGGCGAGATTAACAGACGATACAAATCTCGCCGAGGCAAATTGAATTTTGGGAGGTGAGCTTATCGGACGCGAGGGCTCTAGCGTTTGGATTCGCCGGCGACAGGTTGCACGTACCACATCAGCTGGATGTTAAAGCTGACAGCCATGCTTGAATCCCCTGGTGGGACGGAAAGCTCAAAGGCGCAGACGGCAGTGTCCGGGCATTGCTTGCGAAGCCGCTGCAGGAAGTCGGCGCAGGTCCGATATGTCCCGGTTCCGGTAACCTGGATCGGAATCTGCGCGAATCGTTCTGAGTTGGTGATCGCGCCAGGCTGGATCGATTGCATCTCCAGATAGCATTCGCCGCCCAGCGCCGTGAGCTCGGCGATTCGCTGGTTGATTGAGGTCGACGGCTGTAATGGAATTTCGATTCTTGCCAGCGCGGTCTGAGCGGTCGAAAGCTGGGTCCGCAGCGCCCGCGTGCTGGCGGATAACGAATTCGCTTGCTCGACCGTTGCGGCAAAGGCCACATCGCGCTCGGCCCGTTCGTCGCGACTAGCCATGAGCGGGCGAGCGCCGACGAGGTAGGCCGCACCGCTGAGAACCAGGCAGATCACGATTCCGGCGATATCGATTCGCAGGAAGCTGGATCCATCGGCGTAGTTGATCGTAGGGAGTTTCATTTCGTGCGCACCCCCGCCGCAGCCGCTGGTTTCCCGCCGCGATGCAACAGGCAATCGATGCGGAAGACATTGGCCTCGGTCGCGCCAACCGTCTGGCGATTGCTCTTCCCGAGATCGACACGCTCGAACAGGCCCAGGCGCTCGAGACGTAAGACAAACTGAGTCACTGCCGCCTGTGATCTGGCCATCCCCACAAGCCTAAGCGTCATCCGCACTGGCGCGGCCGGTACAGGACTCTTCTCGATAGTCAGTGAGCGCGTTGTCGGAGTCGCATCGACACCGGTGGCGGGGTCGATCTTTGTACTGGTCAGCACGATCTCATCGTCGACGGTCGAGCTGATGATCGCCAGCAGCAAGCTCCAGTCCGGCTGATCGCCCACCACGCGCGCAACCGAGAGTTTGGTGTGCGCTTCAGCCAACTGAGGTTTGAGGGACGCATTCGCGTTGTTCATCTCGTCGATCTGTCGCGTGGTCTTTTGCAACGCCAACGTGTGATCGTCGCCTTCCACGCTCAACGCCGCGGCGCATGCCGCGTAGCCCGCGAGCAGCACCATCGCGTAACCGGTGACGCCCCAGCTCCAGAAGCGGACGCGTTTGCGCGCAGCGGCAGCGTGACGTCGCGGACGCGGAATCAGGTTGACCTGCGCCATGCTCATTTGCGTCCGCCCCCGGTTGCGTCGCCATCGTTCAGCGCCAGACCAATCGCCAGCGTCATCGACGGATCATTTGCCATCGTTGCGTCGCCGACGCGCAGCAGGTCGCCCGCCTTGGCGCTCACCGTACTCATCTTGAGCTGCGCGTTCAGGTATTCCGGCAATCCGCTCAAGGACGCGCCGCCGCCGCAGATCACCAGGCGGCTGACCGGTGCATCGGGATACTGATGCGACGTATACGACAACGACGTAATGACCTCGGCCGCAACCGAGTCGAAATGCGATCGAAGGACGCGTCGCGCTTCGGGGTTTGCCGCGGCCAGATCCGATTCCCGGTTGCCGGCGACGTCTCCCAGCGTCACGCGACGCAGGACCTCATCGACCACATCGCTCCCGCCGCCGCGCACTTCAAACTGATCCGCCAGCGCGTTGTGCAATCGTTCCATGCCGAAGCCCGCGAGCGACCGCTGATAACTGACCACGCCCTGGTGGACGACAAACAATCGAACAGCCCGCCAGCCGATGTCGGCGATCGCGGTGATTTCATTCGGCGGGGCGGAGATCGCGAAGCACGCGCGCGTGAGCGCGCACGCTTCGACTTCGATCGCGCGCAGATCAAATCCAGCCGATTCGAACGCGTCGATGATCGGCTCGCAATCGGCGTGTCGGCACCCGACGCCCATCACGTGCGTCGCCTTGCCGGCACGCGCGGGGGCGGGCAGATCCCAGTAATCGAACTCCAGCGATTCGGATTCAACTTTGAGCGACCGCGCGAACTCGACCCGGGCGATTTCATCCAGCGGAATATCGCGCGTTCGCGGCGGAAGCTCGAGATTCGTCGTCAACAGCTTCTCATCCGGCACGGCAAGCACGAGCTCGGTGCCGACAAAGTTTCGCCGGAACAGCACGTCCCCGATGCGATGCGCCTCGGCGGTGCTCAATGCTTTCCCCTGGCATTCTGCCGTGCGCGGGAACGACGCTGATGCGCGCATGGACCAGGCGCCATCGGCGCCGCGCGCCAGTTGCACGGCGCGCACGTGTTGCGAACCAACGTCGAGCCCGATCGGCCCGGCGCGCGCGGTCCGTTGCAGCGGCCTGAGGATATTCGCCATCGTGATCGCCATGGCTCAGCCGCCTCCCGAGGTTGTGGCCGTGAGATCGAACAGCGGCAGGAACATGCTGATCGCGACGAAGCCAACCATCACGCCCAGCACGATCAGGATCACCGGCTCAATGATGCTCGTCAGCGACCGCACAACGACTTCGTTTTCCTCGTCCAGATAATCCGCGATGCTGATGAGCAGCGTCGACATCTGTCCGGTCTGCTCGCCGGAGTACATCGCTTCGGTGATGGCCGGACTGATCAGCGTGCTTGCGGCGAACGCGGAGCTGACGGCCTGCCCGCGCGTTGCGGCGTCTTCGGCCTGGCCGATCAGATCCTGGAACAGCAGATTTCCCGCCGCCTGTTTGGTCAGTTTCAACGCCTCGAGCAGCGGCACTTTGCTTTCGAGCTGAATGCCCAGCAGTCGCGCGATGCGCGCCGTACAAAAGCTCTTGACCATCCTGCCGACGATCGGCGCGCGCACGATGGCGGTATCAAACGTTCGCCGGCCGCTCGGGGTTTTCCGCCAGGCGCGGAAGCCGAAGAATCCGCCCACGCCGGCGCCGATCAACACCCACCAATAACCGGTCAGAAAATCGCTGACTGCCATCACCGCTTTGGTTGTCGGCGGCAGTGGGGAACCGAGCGTCACGAACAGTCCCGCGAAGCGCGGCAGGACGAACGTCAGCAGCAGCGACATCACACCGATCGAGATCACGATCAGCACCGCCGGGTAGATCAACGCGCCAACCACGCTCGTGCGCACGTGCGATTCGGCGCGGGTCAGCTTCGCCAGGCGCGCCAGCATCGCGTCGATTCGCCCGCCGGCTTCACCGGCGGAGATCAGGCTGCGGCAGACATCATCGAAGAACTGCGGGTGCGCGCGCATCGCTTCGGACAGTGCGACGCCTTCTTCGACACGGCGGCGAACGTCTCCGACGACCGCTCGAAATTTCAGATCCGCTGACTGACGTTCCAGCGCTCCCAGCGCCTGCACCAGCGGCGTGCCGCTGGCGATCAGCACGTGAAGCTGCCGTGTAAAGTTCGTCAAATTCTTCAGCACGCGCCCGCGACCCACCCGCCCGCCGGTCGATTGTTTCGACGAACCCTTGGCCGGCGATGCGCCTTCGCCGGATTCTGTCAGTTTCGTGACGAACAGTCCTCGGTGGCGCAGCATCTCGCGGGCTTCGGCTTCGGTTGCGCTCTCGATCACACCGGGCACGGATTTGCCGGCCCGGTCGAACGCGATGTAAGCGAACTTGGCGCTCATGCCGCCACCTCTTTCGGTGCCGGCTTCGCCGCGGCGCCAACCATCATTTTCTCATCGTGGTCGCCGTCGCTGTGCGTGACACTGAGCACTTCTTCCAGGCTGCTCTTGCTATCCAGCGCAAGCAGCACGCCTTCTTCACGAAGTGACAGTTGCCCTTGCTTGCGGCACTGCTCGCGCAGCTCGTGCGTCGGCGCGGCGCGATGAATCATGCGGCGCAACTCGCCGGTCACTTCCATCACTTCATACACGCCCATTCGACCGCGATAACCCGTGTCGTGACACTGCTGACAACCCTGTCCCTTGCGGAATGGCCGGCCGGCTTTGTCCTTCAGGCACGCGTCGGCCAGCACGTGATCCGCGGGATAATATTTTGTCGCGCACGCCGGGCAGATGGTGCGAGCCAGTCGCTGCGCGACCACGCCGTTGAGCGCGCTGCTGAGCAAATAGGGCTCGATGTTCATGTCGAGCAGCCGGTTCACGGCGCCCGGCGCATCGTTCGTGTGCAGCGTCGCCAGCACCAAGTGCCCCGTGAGCGCGGCCTGCACCGCGACGCGCGCGGTTTCTTCGTCGCGGATTTCGCCCACCATGATGATGTCCGGATCCTGACGCAGGATGCTTCGCAGCGCGCGGGCAAAATTCATCCCGATCGATTCCTGCACCTGGATCTGGTTGATCAGATCGAGCTGATACTCCACCGGATCTTCAATCGTGATGATGTTCAGCTCCGGGCTGCGCAGCAGATCGAGCGCGCTGTAGAGCGTCGTCGTCTTGCCGCTGCCGGTCGGACCGGTCACCAGCGCCAACCCATGCGGCGCCTGCAAAATGCGCTTGAACGCGGCCAGCGCTTCGGCGCGGAAGCCGAGATCTTCCATCCGCACTTGCAGGTTCTGCTTGTCCAGAATTCGGATCACGAGCTTCTCGCCGAGCAGCGTCGGCATCGAGCTGACGCGCAGATCGATATCGCGCCCTTCAGCGACCAGCCGCACGCGGCCTACCTGCGGCAGGCGCTTTTCGGCGATGTCCATCTTCGAGATCACCTTCATGCGGCTGATGATCGCCGCGTGGATTCCCGCCGGTGGTTTCAGAAGATCTCGCAGCGTGCCGTCGATGCGATAACGTATTCGCGTGCCCTTCTTGTCCGGCTCGATGTGAATGTCGCTGGCTTTGTCCTTGATCGCTGTCAGCATTGCGACGTTCACGAGGTTGATGATCGGGCTGCCCGCGACCATCCGGTCAAGATCGGTCGCCGGGCCCTCGTCGATGCTTTCGCGCTCGACGACGTGAACGTCGCTGTCGCCCGAGAGCGATGCGAGGAACGCGTCGACGTCGACATTCCCGCCGACGTACTTCTTGATGAACTCGGTGATGTTGTTCTCAAGCGCCAACACCGGCCGGATCTTGCAGCCGGTGAGCTGGCGCAGCCGATCGATCGTCGGCAGCGATTGCGGCTCGGCCATGGCGACTGTGAGCGTGTCGCGCACTTTGAACAGCGGGATCGCTTTCAATCGCGTGGCTTCTTCTTCGCCGATGAGCTTGAGAATGGCTGGATCGACCAGGCCGTGACGAAGGTGAGCGCCGGGAAATCCGAGTCGTCGCGCCAGCGCGTTCACGAGCACCTGCGGCTCGATCACGCCCTGTTCCACCAGCATCTCGCCCAGCATGCGGCCGGTGGCTTTTTGTTCCGCGAGCGCGCGCTTTAACTGATCCTCGGTGAGAATGCCCTCTTCAACGAGCACCTCGCCGATTCGCACGCGCTTGATCGAAGATGGAGCGTTCGCGCCGACGGCCGGTGTTGTCGGCGGCGGCGGTGACGCTGCGCCCGCGTGGCTCACAGGAAACTCCTAATCGCGGTGTTCACGTCATCAAAGTGCTCGAACATCGGCGACAGTCCGGTCAGGTTCAGCACTTCGCGAAGCGTCTTGTTTTCAGCGCAGAGCTTTAGCATCTGCCCGCTCTTGGTCATCTCATCCGTCAGATCGGCCAGCGCTTCCAAGCCCATACTGTCGACGAACGGGATGGCGCTCATGTCGACGAGCATTCGGCCGAGGTTGCTTTCCAGCACCTTCATCGCGGTGTTCCTGAACTCTGTCGCGTCCGCCTGCGTGAGCGGACCGCTCGGCTTGAGCACCGTGACCGCGCCTTGTTTGGTTTCCGCGATTTTCATTGCACATAAGTGGTCAGTGGTCAGTGGTCGGTGGCAAGCAACAGAATTGGCTCTGTTACTGGCCACTGACCGCTGGCCACTGGCCACTCTCCTCATGCCGCTTCAGCGGCCACCGGCAACGTCAACGTGAACGTGCTGCCCTTGTTCAATTCCGAATCCACCGTGATCTCCCCGCCGTGCAATCGCACGACTTCGCGCGCCAGCGTCAGGCCCAGGCCGGTGCCGGTGACCTTTTCGACCCGCGGATCTTTGGCGCGATAGAAGCGCTCGAAGATGCGCTCGGCGTCTTCGGCGCTGATGCCGATCCCGCTGTCGCGCACCGCGAACGAAAGCTGTTTGCCATCCGCAACCACGTCAACCGTCACCGTTCCGCCGGTCGGGGTGTACTTCAGCGCGTTGCCGACCAGGTTGTGCAGCGCC
>JACMJD010000558.1 GCA_014380825.1 Phycisphaerae bacterium
CGACACCTATGAGGTGATGATCGGCAGTTTCAACTACGCCAGCAGCAGCACCTTTTATAACCTCACGGTACGCGTGGCAGCCCCGGCCAATGAGTTCGGCGGCACGACCAACGTGTCCGCATTCTCGGGCATCAAGCCATCGGCAGGCACCGTCACCATGGATGGTGGGAATGTTGACGGCAATCCGAACAGCGACAACGGGTGGTTCATCGATCCAACGCCGTATGATGCCAGCGAATTCTGGGGGACGATCGACAATGCGTTTGCCGGTCGGGCAACTGCTGGCGGTCCCGCCCAAGGTCGAAGCGACTTCTACACGTTCATGGCTCACGAAATGAGCCACGCAATGGGCATGGGCTCTGCGCCGGCGTTCATCAGCATGTGTACCAACACTGGTGTATCTGATGGTGAGAGCGGGAATCTCTTCGTCTTTCGCGGGCCGAGCATTCACCATCTGATGTCGAGCACCAACGGCAGCTCGGACTCCGGCGTTGGCAAGCACAGTGCCAAGCCCGGACGGACGGTCAACTTCGGCAACGAGACATACATTGGCGCGCGGGACATTGCGAACTCCGGATTCTTCACCGGGGAGCGCTCTCTGGTCTCCAACACCTTGGCGCTGATGCTCAAAGACTCCTTGGGCTACGACGTCGTCATGCCCGCCGCGTTCTACACGATGTACGCCGGCTTCAACCAATCGACCGGAGAGCTCCTGGTCCGCGGGGGCGATTACACTTTGCTGTCCCAAAGCAATGACTTCGTCAACGTCTGGTGGGACGGGCTGGATTTCAACGTCTCGATCGATGTCAGCAACGATGTGCCCGGCACTGGCGCACTTGCCGGCGCGGGCAATCTGGGACCCTTCGTCAGCAAGTTCCGGCCGTTCCTCTTTAACCACGTCACGGTCAACACCTCGGCCGGCAGTGACCTGGTCTACGTGGATAGCGTGTACCATCACATGTTCGTGAACACGGCGAGTGGAGCCGACTTCATCGTCGTGGGCGGCGGCGACTATGACGCCAACATCACGAGCGGCGTGACCGTGGACGCCGGCCAATCCAACGACGCCAGCGGCAATCCCGACCAGGACATCTTCACGATCGACGACTCGGCCGACGATCTCGGCGGCTTCGACACCCACACGATCCGCACGGCTTTCTATCACAAGGCGCCAGCTGCCGGCACGTTCCCGACCAATATCGAATTCTTCCGGATCCTCGGCGGACCGCAGCATGACATATTCAACGTCGAGAGCACGCCCGCGGGTACCCGCTTGGACATCGAAGGTCGCACGGGTAACGACCGGTTGATAGTCGGCAACCCCACGCTCAGCAACATCGCCGGCGAGGTGAATTTCCTCGGTGGCGCTAACAACGATACCGCGTCGTTCCTTGACGGATCCTATCCAACCGCCGCCGCCTACAGCCTGACCAACTTCCGCGTGTCGCGCCCCGGCATGGCGTTCGTGACGTTCACGGAAACCGAGTCGGCCAGTCTCGCCGCGGGTTTGGGTGCAGATACGATCACCGTCAATTACGGCAACAATTCGCCTATCGCAACGGTCAGTGGAGGAGGAGGCAACGACATCATCAACGTCTTGTCGGACGACTTCACAGAGTTTCAGCAGCCGGTCAGCCTGGCTGGCGATGCCGGAATTGATACGATCAATTTCACCGGCCGACCGCAGACCACCACGACGCTGTACGGCGCTTCGTTCGATAATACGAACACGCCCACGTACCTCCTGGATACGAATTCGATCGAGAACCTGAACCTGAACGGCTCGGTGTCGGCCGATACGTTTGTCGTTCGCGGCACCCGGCCGGGGATCAACAACGTGATCAATGCCGGCGATGGCAACGACACGATCTACGCCGGCAGCACGCCGGACTTCGCGTACAACCTGGATGGCATCGACGGACCGCTCACGGTCAACGGACAGGCCGGCACGGATAGGCTCGTATTCAGCGATGCCGGTTCGACGAGCGCGCACACATACTTCCAAACCGCGACGACGTTTGGCCGCGCGGGAATGACGTCGGTGACGTTCAGCTCAATCGAGTCGTTGCAAATCGCCGGTAGCGGTGTGGCCAGTACCTTCAACATCGCTGATCAGGCGTCCGGCTCGATGACAGACCTGGTGAGCTGGTCGGGTCTAGACACCGTCAATGTGAACAGCGACAGCGTTGGTACGGCGATCGTTCACTTCAATACAAGTCACGAGTTGGGCACATTGAATATTCGCGCCGGCGGGACTGTGGTGATGGATCCGCACTTCAACATCGACGGCGGCGGTGTACTCCATACCGATCTGCTGAGCATCGCCGCTGGCGGAAAGTTGGACCTCACGGACAACGCGCTGCTGATCGATTACACGGGCGCCAGCCAGCTTCCCGCCGTCCAGGCGCTGATCAAGTCGGCGCGCAACGGCGGTGCGTGGAACGGCGCGACCGGGATCGGCTCGTCCAGCGCCGCCTCCCATATCCCGCGCAACACCACGCTGGGCGCGATGTCGGCCAGCGACTTCAAAGGTATTTACGGTCCGAAAGCCACCTTCGCCGGCTGGTATTTCGACGACACCACCGTTCTCGTGAAATACACCTACTACGGCGACACTGACTTCAACGGCGTTGTGGACTTCGACGACTACTCACGTACCGATGCCGGCTTCACGAACCATCGCACCGGCTGGTTGAACGGCGACGTCGATGGCAACGGCATCGTCGACTTCGATGATTATTCGTTGATCGACCAGGCGTTCAACACGCAGGGATCAGCTCTTCGACCCGCTCTCCCATCGCTTGGCGTGGATCCGGGCAAGCGCGCTCTGGCGAACAGCTTTTGACTTTGTGATCATCGCAGACGCCGACGTCCGCATGCCAACACTGAGAACGCGCCGGCCAGCGCAAGGCTGGTTGGTTCGGGCACCGCGTTACGAGCCCGTGTTCATCTCGCGGCCGCTGTTGATCTGCACCGCACTCCTCGCGCTCGAGGGTGCCATCGTGATAGCGATGGTGATCCGACGGCGATGGCAGGGGTATTGGCTTGGCGCGCTTGGGGTGATCGGCGCTTCATGGTTAATGCTTTTCTTTGGGATGCTCAACTTGTCTGAACGCGTGTTTCCTTAAACAAGTACAAATGTATAGACGGGGGTCACACCGCACTGCGCATTGCAAGCATCCCGCACTTCTTTGCGCGCTCTTAGCCTGACAGCGGAGATGGTCATCCACGTATCGATCCCGACGGCAACTGGTCCGGCAATGACTTTGCCCGCCAGCGTCCTCATAAAGATCAGACCATGCGATGGCGCAGCCGGACCGATTGATTCCCTCTTCGATTCACAGTGTCATCGCGGTCTCATTGCTCTTCTTGTCGGTGACATCAGCAGACGCGCCGGTTGACTTGGCGAAGAACCAATCCTGGCCGTCGCCGCCGAGGAGTGAATCCTTGGCGTTGTCATCGTTGAGCGTTGTGCCGGCCTTCAGGAAGTAAGACCCGTTGACTCCGCCGCTGGCGCCGCCCAGCCGGTTGACGCGCGTCGTGTAGTCCGCATTCGAAGTCCACTCCGCGAGGATCTTACTCAAGCCGATCTGGTTGGCGGTATTGAACGCATCGAACGTGGTGGTTCCGCCGATCAGGATGTCATCGCCATCCGCGCCCAGGAGCACATCGGTTCCCAATCCGCCGATGAGGATGTCGCGGCTGTTGCCGGCGTACATCGCGTCGTTGCCGTCACCGCCGAGCACGACCGCGGCGCCGTTGCTCGTGTAGACGATGTCGTTGCCCGCCCCGGCGTAGAGCAGCTGCGACGACGAGATGGCCGGATCGATCACAATTAGATCGTTGCCCTCCAGCGCGTTCACAATCAGCCGGCCTGTCGGTTTGTTGAACTTCTGGTTGAAGATGGTCGTCGATCCCTGTTTGATGATCACTTGATACTGCGAGCCGCTCGCAACGACGCTGACGATGTCGTTCGCGCTCGTTCCGTTGACGACCAGCGCAGTTTTCGTTGGATCAGTGGGGTCGGGCGCGAGCACGGGCTTGGTTTCATTGTCCGTGTTCGTCACCGACACGTCGGCGGCGTTCGTTCCGCTGTAGTCTGCATCGGCGCTCGTCGCGGCGGATGTAACGATCGTATACGCGATGTTGCCGTCATAGATCGTGTCGTCCTGGCCGGTGATCGTGACGGTCTGCGGCGTTTTCCAGTTCGCGGGCGTGAAGACGAGCGATGATTTGTTGATCACGCCTTCGGTTGCGTCGCTCGTGCTCATCGCGACTGTGACGTTCGACGTCGGTTGTGTGTTGAGCACGACGCTGAACGATTCGGCAGCACCGGCTTCGGTCGTCGTGAGCGTCGTCGAAGGCGTGACGGTAATTCTGGATGCGTCGCCGCGAAGTCGGGCGAGCGCGAAGTCGCGATCGTTGCCGCTACTGTATCCGCCGACGACAACACGATCCTGGCTATCGAACGCGACGAAGCTGCCGACGCTGAAGAACGATCCGAAGTCGACCGCAGCGATGCCGTCACCGCTGAAGCTGTTGTCGAGATTGCCGTCGGCAGTGAACCGCAACGCGGCCATGCTGTAGTTACCGAACGATCCCGCCATCGCGATGCGGCCAACGCTGTCGACGGCGACCGATCTGCCCGGCAGCAGACCGAGGCCGGTGCCGGTGAGTTTTCCGTCCCCGCTGAAGCCGGTATCAAGACTGCCGTCGGCGTTCAACCGGGCCAACTCATATTCGTAGACGCTCGTGACCGCGCCACCAGAGATCACGATGCGATCGTTGCCATAGATCGCGACCGCGGTGGCCTGATCTCCGTTATTGCCGAAGTCGATCAGGTTGATGCCGTCGCCGCTAAAGCTGTTGTCGAGCGTGCCATTCGTGTTGTATCGCACGACGGCGAAATCCCCATCGGACGTCCCCGCAAGGACGATCCGATTTTGGCTATCGATCGCGAGTGCGCTCGCCCCCGCGTTCCACTGACCGAGCGAGAGTGTCGCCTTGCCGTCGTCGCTGAAGCTGGTGTCGAGCGTGCCGTTGCTGTTCAGTCGAGCGACAGCAAAGTTGTGCGCTTGACCGACGATCGAGTCGCCGGCGATGACGATTCGGCCGTTGCGATCCACCGCGACCGCGTTGCTGCCGTCGTATGCGCCAAAGTCGATCGTCACCGTGCCGTTCGTGCCGAACGTTGTGTCCACGCTGCCGTTTGTGTTCAAGCGCGTGACGGCGAAATTGAGGCCGCCGCCTCCATCGGACGCGGAATATTCGATCAGGATGCGCCCTGACAAATCGAGCGCCATCGAAGCGTTGTAACCTTGCGTGAATCCGAACGTCGCCTTGCCGCCGACGCCAAAGGTGGCGTCGAGCGAGCCGTCGGTGTTGTAACGCGTGATCGCCAGGTCGAGCGTCGTGTTGCCGGAGGTGCGATTTCCGGCCACGAGGATTTTCCCATCGGACTGAATCAGCGTTGCCTGGCCCTCATCATTGCTCGGGCCGGCGAGGACGGTCGTCGTCTTTCCACCGTTAATGAACAGGTGATCGAGGTCGCCTCTTGCGTCGAAGCGGGCGATGGCGATCCGGCTGTCCCGCATTTCGCTGAAGCTTGACGACGTCGATCCGACAACGATCGTGCGGCCGCTGCTGTCAACCGCGACGGCGTAGGATGAATCGAACTCACCGTTGAAATCGGTCGTCGTCGTTCCTCCGAAGTTGAACGTGCTGTCTGGCGAGCCGTCGCTGTTGAACCGCGCTGCGATGAAATCCGCCGCGTAATATTCCGTCGCGCTGTTTCCAGTGAGCGAGATTCGGCCGCTCGGACCAATGGCGATCGACGCGCGCGGAACGAGGTTGCCGCTGAAATCGGGCGTGAAGGACACCGACGCGCGGCCGTCGCCGCTGAAGGAGCTGTCGAGCGTGCCGTCGGTTCCGACTCGGATCACGCTGAACTCGTTTTGCATCATGCCGCCGATGACGATGCGATTCGAACTGTCGATCGCGACCGAATCGCCGCTATCCCAACTGGCCCCGAAGTCAAAGCTCGCAAGCCCGTCGCCGCTGAAGTTGGCGTCGGGAATGCCGCCAGTGTCGAGGCACGCCACCGCGAGTTCGTTCCCCGTCACGCCGGTAATGACGATGCGGCCGTCCTGGTCGATCGCGACCGAGTACGCGCGATCGAACTCGGTTCCGAAGTCGACGCCCGTGCGGCCGGCACCCGCGAACGAGCTGTCAAGCGTGCCGTCTTCGTTCAATCGAGCAACGGCGAAGTTGTTGTACGCGATGCCCGCGACGACGATGCGATTGCTGGCGTCAATCGCAACGTCGCTGCCGATTTCCGTGCCGCCGTAGTCGATCAGGGCGGTGCCGTCGCCGCCGCCGAACGTCGTGTCGACCGTGCCGTTGGTGTTCAACCGCGAGACGGCCATGTCGATGTTGCCGCCAGTCTGCTCCGTGCCGGCGACGACTATGCGCCCCGCGCTGTCCACCACGACCGACGGATCGCCGATCCCCGCCAAGCCGACTGTCGCAGTTCCACCAGCGCCGAAGCTGTTGTCCAACGTGCCGTTACCGTTGTAGCGCGTCACGACGTAGCGATAATCCCGCGTGCCCGCGACGACGAGCTTGCCGTCGGCCTGCACGACGACCGACGTGGCCACGCTCTTGCTCGGCCCGCCGATGTCGGTCGAGACTTTCCCGCCGACGCCGAACGTCGGATCGAGATCACCCGCGCTATACGACATGAGTTGTCGCGATTCGAGCGCTTCGAACACCGCTTTACCGATTTGTTGTGACGACTTTCGTATTGAGCTTCCCTTTCGAAGTGAATTGAGCGATCCGGAACTCGTTCCCGCCCCTCAATGCGGGATTCACCCGGAAAACTCATCAGCCAGAATTCGTGATGAGCTTCGCCCGCCGATTCCGCATTGAGCCCCGGACACACATCAAACGCCGCGATAAAGCGGCAGAAAGAGCGGGAGTCATATGCGTGGGATTACAGTTATTTCGCGTCGAGTCGGCGCGATCGTGTTGGGTGCGGCGATGGTCGGCATGCAAGCGGCGGGAGCTGCTCGCGGTGCGTCGCTCTACTTCGACAACACGGCGAACAACGACACGGTCGCGATCAGCTCCGCGAACTTCGAATTCGGATTCACCGGCGCGGGCACATTCGCGGAAGGCGGCCCGGTCAACTTCTCCGGTCAGTGGTTTACCGTGGCTCCGCAAGCCACCGACTCGCAGACAATCTACTTCACGCGACCCGATCAGGGCGGGCAGGTCGGCGTGATTCTCGAATTCACTGCGCAGACTGTGAACGCGAGCCGCGCGTCGATCAGCGGATCGTTCTGGGCGTCCGACAGCGGCTTCGACCCTGCGTTCCTGACTTTGCACCCGATGACGCAAACGCAGATCGCGCCGCCTTCGCCAACGGCGGGTCTTCAATGGGCGGAACAAAGCCTCGGCATCCGCCTCGCGTCAACCGATCCAGTACCCGAGCCCGCGTCGCTCGGTGTGATCGGTCTGGCAACGCTGGGCCTGATTGGGCGTCGTCATCGTCGCGCGTGAGGAGTACCACGAGTCGGTAATATGGGCCGAAGACCAGTGCAATTGCTTCCAGAGGCGATATCCTTTCGCGAATGGCGGACGCCGCGGTGACGCGTATGTTGGAGGCGATCGATGCAGGAGATTCGCGCGCGTCCAGCGAACTCCTGCCTCTGGTTTACGCGGAGCTTCGCAAGCTGGCGGAGCGCCGATTGAAGCAGGAGAAGCCAGGGCAGACACTTCAGGCGACGGCGCTCGTGCACGAGGCGTTCTTGCGATTGGTCGGCGCCGACAAGCTCGGCGCATCGGAGTGGGATAGTCGTGGGCATTTCTTCGCGGCAGCGGCGGAAGCCATGCGACGGATTCTCATCGATCGCGCGCGTGAAAAGGGAACGATCAAGCGAGGCGGGGCGCTCAACCGTGTCAACCTCGACTTGCTCTCGCTCACCGCCGGCGCGATTCCCGAGGAGCTGCTCGACCTGGATGAGGCGCTCAAGCGGTTGGCCGCTGAAGATCCGAAGAGCGCCGAGCTCGTGAAGCTGCGTTTCTTCGCCGGGATGAATCGCTTGCAGGCGGCATCGGCGCTGGGGATCTCGCCGGCCACGTCGGATCGATATTGGGCGTACGCGCGGGCGTGGCTGTTCGAAGCGCTCGCAGAGAAAAAAGAGTGACAACGAAGACTTCTCTTCAGCGTGATGCGGAACGCAAACGAATCTTCCATTGACCTGCGCGGCGGGATTCTAGAGGTCGGACGATGCTGGATGCGAACCGGGCCATAGAGTTCTTCAACGAGGCCCGCAAGCTGGAGGGGGCTGCGCGCGCGGCATTTCTTGATCGCGCGTGCACGAACGATCCTGCACTGCGCGAAAAGTTGGACGGCCTGCTTCGCGCCGAAGAAATGGCGGGGAGTTTTCTGGGCGGCGGCGGGGAAACGCTCAATACCGTGCCCGACCAACTCGCATCCGACGACATCGTGGCGGACGAATCCGCGCCGATTTCCGAGAGGCCTGGCACGCGGATCGGACCCTACAAACTCCTCGAGCAAATCGGCGAAGGCGGGTTCGGCACGGTGTTCATGGCCGAGCAGGAACATCCGGTTCGCCGGCGCGTCGCACTGAAGATCATCAAGCTGGGAATGGACACGCGAAGCGTCGTCGCGCGGTTCGAGCAGGAACGCCAGGCGCTGGCGATGATGGATCATCCCAACATCGCCAAGGTGTTTGACGCCGGCGCGACCGAGCAGGGCCGGCCATACTTCGTGATGGAGCTGTGCATCGGTGAATCGATCACCGACTACTGCGACAAGCAGAACCTCGCGATCTCCGATCGCCTCGAACTGTTCGTGCAAGTCTGCCAGGCCGTTCAGCACGCGCATCAGAAGGGGCTGATTCATCGCGACATCAAACCATCGAACATCCTGGTTGCATCGCAGGATGGCAAGCCGTTCGCGAAGATCATCGACTTCGGCATCGCCAAGGCGACGCAGAGCAAGCTGACCGAGAAGACGCTGTTCACCGCGCACAAGACGCTGGTCGGCACGCCCGAATACATGAGCCCGGAGCAGGCCGAAGGCTCGCTCGATATCGATACGCGGACGGATGTCTACGCGCTGGGCGTCGTGTTGTACGAGCTGCTGACCGGCGCGACACCGTTTGATCCGACGAGGCTTCGGTCGGCAGCGTATGCGGAGATCCAGCGGATCATCCGCGAAGACGATCCGCCCAATCCGAGCACGCGATTAAGCCAGAACAGCGATACGATCGCGAGCGTCGCCGCGCGACGGCAGACCGAGCCGCGCAAGCTCGGCACGATCGTGCGCGGCGAGCTTGACTGGATCGTCATGAAGGCACTGGAAAAGAATCGCCAGCGCCGCTACGAGACGGCGATCAGTCTGGGGCAGGACATCCAGCGATATCTCGCCGGCGAAGCGGTTGGCGCGGCGCCTGTCAGCCGGGCGTATTGGTTCAGGAAATTCATCGCGCGGAACAAGGGCACAGTCAGTGCCGGCGCTGCGGTCGCGGCGGCGTTGCTCATCGGGCTGATCGCCTTCGCGTGGCAAGCAAAGATCGCACGAGCGCGCGCCGCCGAGCTGAAGCAGGTGGCCGACTTCCAGGCAAACATGCTCAGCCAGATCGACGCCACCGACGCCGGCGTGCGGCTGATGTCCACCATCCGCGCGAAGTTCGCCGCGGCGTTGACGAAGTCGAAGGTTCCCGACACCGAACGCGTCGCGCGGATGAGTGTGTTCGATCGCGAGCTGTCCGAAGTCAACGCAACCGACACCGCCGCCGAGATGATCGACGCGACGATCCTCAAGCCCGCCATCTCAGCGATTGATTCGCAATTCAGATCGCAACCGATCGTCGATGCCTCGCTTCGCTGTTCGGTTGCCGATGTCTACGAAGCGCTCGGCGCATACGACGCCGCGGAGACGCAACATGCCAGCGCGCTCGCCACGCGACGACGCGCGTTGGGCGATGCGGATCCCGCGACCTTGTCGTCGCTCAACCGCACCGCGTTGGCGCAGATGAGCCAGGGCAAGCCCGCCGACGCCGAGCGAATGTTTCGCGAAGCGGTGGATGGCAGCACGCGCGTGCTTGGGGCCGACCACCTTCAATCGATTACCGCCACGCGCAACCTCGGAACGCTCTACGTCGACGCCGGGAGGTTCGCCGAAGCTGAACCGCTGCTGCGGAATGCGATGGAACGATCGCGTCGTGTCCTCGGGAACGGAAATCGCGAAACGCTGGTGAGCATCAACTCTGTCGCCAATCTCCTGAACGCGCAGGGGAAACTTGTCGAGGCCGAGGCGTTGGCGC
>JACMJD010000559.1 GCA_014380825.1 Phycisphaerae bacterium
AAAATCCTGAACGTGAATCACGCGGCGGATTCTAGCGGAGATCGACGCGATCCGCATTGCCAATAGCGCCGTCGACTGCGCCAAGAAAATTCCGAACGGATTGGGTCCACAAAGCGCGATCAGTTTCCACGTGCGACGCGTGACCGGCGCCGTGAAACAACACGAACGCCTTTGAACCCGCGAGTCGGTCGAACAGCCCGCGCGCTTGCGCTAGCGTGACCCGCGGATCATTCTCGCCATGCAGATGCAGGACCGGGCACGTGATCTTGCCAGCGTAATCGGCCGGGTTGTGGGCGAAGGCCCAGTAGCCTTGTCGCGTGCCGCCCCAGAAGACGATCAGGCGCGCGAAGGGAAAGGAGGGAAACTTCATCGGCGTGAAACGATTCTCGACGGTCGACAGCAGACGATCGAACGGCGCATCGACGATCAGCGCGTCGGCTAGTTTCGGATCGAGCGACGCCGCCCGCAAAACGGCGGCGGCGCCCATCGAATCACCGAGCAGAACGATTCGCTCGGGCGAAAAATGTTCGCGCGCGAATTTCGTTGCGGCCATCACGTCGTCGGCTTCGCTGTAACCGACCGTGGTTTCGTCGCCGGTTGATCCGCCACACCCGCGGAAGTCGACGAGCAGGGTGTCGTAGCCGAGATCGTGCAGCACGCGGGCGACGGGAAGCATCATCTCCTTGGACGATGCGTACGCGTGGAACAGGAGGATCATCGTGCGCGATTTGTTTGCGGAGGACGGAGTTGCGGCGATGTGCCACAGCTCCAGATCGATGCCGCCGGAGCTTTGCGTGCAGAACGTCGCGAACGATAACCCCTGATCAGCGGGGGTCTGATCGTTCACGGGCCGCGGCACGGTGACGCCCGTGAGGAGCACGCGCAGCTTCGATGCAAGCGCGAGCTGCTCGGGTGACGCGGTGCGCACGCCCGCCGGGGCGAATCGCGTCATCGATCGAGCCTGCATGTACGCAGCGACGTTCGCGATCAGGAACATCGACAAGACCGCACACCCAAATGTGAGCAGTTTATGAGTGCAAGCCCAGCGCCACGCGCGTCGAAGCATGTAGTATTGTCGACACTAACTCGTGCGGATTACGTCGGGGATTGGGATGACGTTGAGCGCTGATGACTGGATTGCGTAGCTGACAATCTAGTGCACACCCGTTCCCGTGGGGCGCAGTTCAAGCGATGGCACGTGCGTGGGTTCGTCTTCGACGAACAGATCCGACAGATCCGAATCCATCGAGATCGGCACATAACCCGGCTGCTTGCTGCGTTCCAGCTCTTCGCGATACGCGGCCAGCACGCGGCGCTCGATGCTCAGGCGGCATTCGGCGTTGATCGGGTGCGCGATGTCGGCGTGCAGCTTCAGGCGGCTGGGGCCGTTGTGGTTTTGATATTGGAGATATCTATTCTCGTTCAGGCGCGATCCGCATTGGTTGCAGAAGCGGGCGCGCAGGTGGTTCTTTTCACTGCAGCGCTTGCAGCGATCGCAGAGTTTTCGCGATGGCATTGCCAGGAATAGTCCGTCGTTGCCTTCGATCAGTTTCACATCGCGGATGACGAACGTGTTATCGAATGTGAGCGAACAGAAAGCCTTGAGTCGCCCGCCGTGGCTGTCGCAGAGGCTGATGCGCACTTCCGAAAGTTGCATGAGATGCTCCTTATCCATGAAGCGTGTCCATGAAGCGAACCTTGAGATGTCTTCGATGCGCGTATTGAGATACGCGTGCGTCGCATAAATATTTCGCAACGGCTCGAACACGTTCTGCGGACGTGAACTGCTGGCGATATGATTCCCGAAACGTCAGACTTGTCGACTAACAACTAATAGACGCCATGCGTCCTGATTTCTATCTGAGCGGCCCGAAAAAGTTCCCAAATCTTCTCGGCGACTGACTAATCGCTTACCAGATCGTCGTCGATCCGGGGCGCGAGCGTGACAGCAATGCTGTCCCAAGGGCGATCGATGTGAATTCGCTCGCGCAGTTTTTCGGCCGCTTCTGCGGCATCGGGCAGCGTGTCGTACAACGTGAACAGGCTACTGCCGCTGCCGCTCATTCGAACCGGTCTTTCAAGCAACTCCTGCGCCTGCTGTTGCAGACGCCGAAGTTCCGGATGCATGTCGTACGCCGGCCGCTCCAGGTCGTTCACCAGCAGCGGCAGAAGCTGAAGGGCCGAGAGCTGCGTCCATTCGTGCCACAGTGGCTGTGTCGACCAATAGTCTGCCGCCCGATTGTAGTTCGCGTCGGCGGATTT